>JAFGPD010000009.1 GCA_016926185.1 Candidatus Woesebacteria bacterium
GAACCCACACGGTTCTATTGAACCACAAGATTTTAAGTCTTGCGCGTATGCCAATTCCGCCACCACGGCCTATTTAAAAATATAATTTAACTTTATATTTATTTTATTTCAAAAAATATCTTATTGCCTTATCAGGCAACCAATTCTCCACCTTCGCCAAGGCTTCGGTGGACTTAGCGCCGCCACGGCTTAGATTGATATTTCCTTACTCTTAAAAACTTCTACATTATTCAAAGAGCAATTTGCCTTATCAGGCAACCAATTCTCCACATTTGTCTAGGCTACGGTGGACTTAGTGCCACCGCGGCCCAATTCATATTATAACTGATAGGCATATGTTAATGTAAGAAAGAAGTTTATTTATTCTTCAAGTTCTTCCGGGGTTGGAGTCGCGGTAGGTTCTGCTTCGGGTTCATCTGAACCGACGATGACAATTATGTCATAAGTTGAATCATCGTCAAGCTCTGCTGGAACAGAGCTAACATCATAGCTTTCAGAAAGCGCTGCACTTATCGTATCAAAAACGCTTTCTGGAACACTCTCTTTAAGGCTAATTTGTGTACTGCCGTAATCATAGCTTTCTGCATTACCCGTGTCAGCTTCATTGAAACCTGCTTCAACGAGCATATCATTTACCTTTCCTGCCTCACCGGGAACACCGGATCCATTGAGAACGCTTACCGAAAATTCTGTAAGATCAACTACTTCTTCAACTTCTGGTGTTGGAGTTGCTGTGGGTTCAGGTTCGTCAACGTCTCTTACGACGATCTGATTAGTGTTATCTTCAGGCTCAGGCTGGACATCCATATTCGTTTTATAATAATAAAAACCTCCGCCTATGGCTCCTGCGATCAGCATGATAATAACAACGATTATGATGATTTTCTTACCAACACCCTTACTTTCTTGTATTCCGCTGTCTTCTGTTATAGGTGTCTCATTAAGCCACTTTTTAACTTCTTTTTGAGATTCGCTGCCTTCGGCTTTGAAGACTCCTTCTTCTTTTGAAGGATCGTTTATCTTTGGTGTGGATCCCAGCGTTATCTTGGGGGTTAGAGGCTCTTCGGTTTTTGTTTCCGGTCCTGTTTCTGGCTTTTCTGCCTTAACGGTTTCAGTTTCTTGTTCTTCAGATCTGTTTTTATCAGAGTCCAGCAGACTGAAGGATGGTGTTACTTTTATGTCAGTTTTGGGAGGTTTAAGTTCTGTCTCAGATTTTTCCTCTCCAGTTTTGTCTTTATCTTGAGTGTTTATTTTTATTTCTTCTTTGGTGTCTTCTGATGGTTTCTCTTCAGATGTCTCCACAGTAACGAAACGTGGTTTGCTTGTTTCCTCTTCTTTTTCTTGAGAATTATTTTCTTTCAGTTTAGCCTCATCTTGATCGGCTTTTCCTAGGTCGGGAACTTTTGATTTGTCTTTAGCCATAATTTTCCTTTCGGATATAATACATTTTGTTACAAATTAGCTATGTTTGTCAATTGGTATTTATGAATAACTTTTTGTGAAGTATCAGTATCAATGTTAAAATATTGATATATTCCTGGTGGATGTAGCTCAATTGGTTAGAGCGCCGCTCTGTGGAAGCGGAGGCCGCCGGTTCAAGTCCGGTCATCCACCCCAACCGGACATATTGTTGGGATGTTTTGGGTTCGAGCTTAATTATCTTGTGTGCCTGCTTCTCTTAAAATCCTGGTTCCAATTTGAATATTTTGAGCTGTTATACTTCCATCAGAATTTTCTTCACCGAAAACCACAATGCTTTCCCCTTCACTCAAATCATCTATTGAACCCTCTTCGGTTTTATTGATAGAACTATCCTCAGTTATCAAAATAATTTTACTGCTATCATCGGACAGTTTTACCGTAATACTATCATCACTCTTATCAAGAATTTCTCCATTTACAGGTCTTAACCCCATATTTCCGTTTCTATCACCAAACTGTCTATCGCCCATCCTGTCTCGAAATTCTTCTGGTATATTTCTCATGAATTCAGGATGTTTACTTTCCTGAAATTTCATTCCTACGAAAAAACCTAAACCTAGAAAAACCACCGCAACGACAATATTAATAATATACTTATTGTTAGTTTTTTTATCATTTTCCTCTTCTGCCATTGTCCTCACCTCCTTTTAATTTATTCGTACCTCAACGCTTCTATTGGTTCTAATTTTGCGGCTTTTTGTGCGGGATACCATCCGAAAAGTATTCCCACTCCAGCTGAAACACTAAAAGCTAAAATTATTGATTTTAAAGATATTACAAAAGGCAGATCCATATGATTGGTTATTACTGCTGAAACCGTTATTCCCAATATTGTCCCGATAATTCCGCCAATTAATGTGATCATCACTGCTTCTGTTAAAAATTGAGCTGTAATAATTTTTCTTTTTGCTCCCAGTGCTTTTCTTAGTCCAATCTCACGAGTCCTCTCAGTGACTGTAACTAGCATAATATTCATTATTCCAATACCTCCGACCACAAGTGAAATTGCAGCTATTCCGGACAGAAGTGTTGTAAATGTCCCTGTGACGGATGTGATCGTTCCGATTACGTCTTCCTGAGAAAATATCCTAAAATCAGCATCATTAGCACTTCTAATTTTATGTCGATTAAGAAGAACTTGTGTAATTTGATCTTCTGCCTGTTGCATCACGTTTTCACTGATCGCACTAACCGAAATTGAGCCGACATAATCAACACCATAAAGAATTTTTTGTGCGGTAGTTAGTGGTATAAAAACACTTTCATCTGGATTGTTAAAACCCGTTCCACCTTTTGATGCGGTTACTCCAACAACTGTAAAGACTTGTGAATCGATACGTACTGTTTGACCTACAGGGTTTGAATTTTCTCCGAAAAGATCGGTCGCCACTGTCGTACCCAAAACTACAACCTTAGAAAGTCCGTCAACATGTCTTTGATTTATAAACGAGCCACTTGATAGATCAACACTTCTTACTGTCTGATATTCTGGTAAAACTCCAATAACTTGCGCATTAGTATTATTTCTACCTGCAATAATTTGACCTCTGGAGGAATATTCTGCTGATACACTTTCGATTGTTGTGATAAGAGTAGACTCTTTCAAAGCCTCGGCATCGGCTAAGGTAAGTGATTGTATACTCTCCCCCCCTCTAACCCCGCCGAAAGCTTGAGAACTAGGTGATATTGTGAGCAAGTTTGAGCCCAATGATTGAATTTGGTTAGTAATCGAGCTTTGTGTTGATTGACCCAAAGATACTAAAGCTATAACACTTCCGATACCAATAATAACCCCCAACATTGCAAGAAATGTTCTTGCTTTATTAAGAGTAAGTGTAAGTAAACTTTCTTCAATGAGTTCATGTGTTTCCATATTTACTTTATAACTAATTTTTGCTTACCATTATGTCTATCTTCGTCAATTTCTCCATCTCTAATATGAATTATTCTTTTTGCATACTGCGCTATTTCTTCTTCGTGAGTGATCATAAGAATGGTGTTACCCTTTTTATTAATTTCTTGGAAAACTTCCATTATTTCTTCTGCTTGACGACTTGCAATATTTCCTGTCGGTTCATCGGCAAGAATAATACTCGGGTTCATACTCAATGCTCTTGCGATAGCAACCCTCTGCTGCTGACCACCCGACAACTGTCCCGGAGTGTGGTAAAGACGATCTCCCAACCCCACCATCTCAAGATATTTCTTTGCTCGTTTAATTCTTTCCGTCTTTTCAACACCTCCATACATCATTGGTATCGAAACATTTTTAAGTGAAGTTGTTCTGGGAAGTAAGTTATAGAATTGAAAAACAAAGCCTATTTTTTCATTTCTAATATCAGCTAATTCATCTTCACTCAATTTTTCAACTTGCTTACCATCAAGGAAATATTCACCTGAGGTGGGTTTATCCAAAGCACCTATTATATGCATCAGAGTGGATTTGCCCGAACCCGAAGGGCCCATTATTGCCAGAAATTCTCCTTTTTCTACGGAGAATGATATGTTTTGAAGGGCTTTAACCTCTATCTCTCCAGTTTTGTAAGTTTTTGAGATATTTGTTAACTCTATTAAATTCTTTGGAATGCTCATGTTTCATTTTATCTTGTGATCATTCTCATTTCCCCACCACCAGGTATAAATCCTCTATTTTCTCCACTTTGTGACTGACTGCTTGTTGAAACTGATTGAGTGTTTGTTAGTATCTCATCTCCCTCGTAAAGTCCTGAGATTATCTCCGTTTCAGTATCGCTTGAAATTCCCACCTCAACAGTTGTCTTAACCTGCTCATCATTTTCCATTTTTGTTACAGTTGTATCACTCCCTGAATAATTAACTGCACTTGAAGGAACTGTCAATATATTGGCTTTTGTTTCCACAATAATATTGGCTGTTGCTGCCATGTTGGGTAGTATCTCATCAGAGCTTGTGTCAAGCTGAATAATTACCGGGTAGGTTGTTACATTACTAGTAACTGAACCGACCCTATCAACACTTACAACCTTTCCTGTAAATGTTTTATCAGTAATAGAATCCAGCATAATTGTTGCTTTTTGATCCGGTTTAATATTTACAACATCTATCTCCGAAACATTAAAAGTAGCAATAGGAAGTCCTTCAGTTCCGATCGTTGCAACTCTTTGATTTGCTCGCGAACCGCTAGCTGTTTCTGCTGCACCGATATTCATCCCTTGCGCAATAGTTACACTTTTCACTGTTCCTGATGTGGGGGAGGTTATTACCGGTGTTGTTGTTCTTAATGATATTGCTGCAGAAGAGAGTCTGGCTTCTGCGACTTTTACATTGTCTATTGCGTTTCTCTGCGATGTTTCCGCACGAACTCTTGTTTCTTTGGTTGCCAGATCCTCATCATCATCATGTCCTTTTATCTCATCGTAGGTAACAGCGAGACCGGCATCAGCCACTTCAAGAGCGTTTTTTGCAGAATTAACTGAGGACACTGAACCCAAATAACTGGAATATGCCGATAGATAGTTTTGTTGTCCTTGCACATCGAGTTCGATCTCTGCGAGCTTTTGACCTTTGTAGACATAGTCACCATCGCTGATATACACTTTTTTTACAGTTCCGCTTGCTTGGGTAGTAACGTTTTCAATATTGGAACTGACTATTGTACCTGAAGCCGTGACTGATGAGATAATAGTTCCCTTTTCTACTGTTGCAGTTTGAGGAGTCATTGTTTCAGTGGCGCTACTTCTAGAATATAAGTAATATCCAGCAGCAATTAATATAAATATAATTATCAGAACTCTACGTTTATCTTGCAGTAACCAGCTTTTTAAATTGATTAATACTTGTCTCATAGCCGATAGTATACTACTTTGAATATTAAATCCAAATTCTGAGAACAAACTTAAAGATTCTTAAATTAATACAATATTATGGAGAATATTTTTTCAAAGGAGGTTTCAATTAAGTAAAAATAATCTTCGTAAGAGTTACATTATCAACCTTGTTTAATTGGTAATAGGTTCGAACATCCCTTCGGAAGACTCAGGACAAGCGTCTGATAGTCTATCCTAACTCCGACAAGTCAGACTTGTCTTAGTTTGTTTGGATTTCCCATTTTTGAGGATAATTCAAATAAGGATCCGCTGTAATGAATAAATAATGGCATTTCAGACAAACTACTAAATAGATCTAAAGGAAGGTATAATACGGAAAGGAAAGGGGGTGTGTACTAAAAATAATATGAACGGAAAAATAAAAACAAAGACAGATAAAGGCTATGGTTTCATTTCGAGAGAAGGAGAAGAAAAAGATCTTTTCTTTCATTCCAATGATTTGGAAGGTATTTCTTTTGACGAACTCCAAGAAGGAGCAGAAGTAACTTTTGAAATAGAAGAAGGTGAAAAAGGTCTAGCTGCAAAAAAGGTAAAAGTTGCTGAGTAATATCCACAATTTTTAGACTGCATAAAGATAACGATCAAATATTTTAGGAGTATTGCATTTTAATAATGCTAGGGTTTTGTGCGTCTAATAATACGAATTTTTTATGAAAAAAAAGAACGAATCCGTTTTTAAAAAAATGGGTTTCAAACACGCCGTAAGTACTTATAAGTCGTTTAAGTAGTATTTATTCATGATTAGATGTTGAGGCTTGACCTGCAACGTGGCCTGTGCTGAGTGCTTTTAATAAATTAGATGCTTTGGGCGTAATTACAAGTTTTTATAGAAGAGTTAAACCAATTAAGTACGATAGTAGATTTGTAATTATTGATAGAAATGCACTTTTCTTTTTGTTCAAAACAGGCAGGAATAAAAGTACTTCTGTAAAAATCACAACCAACTCAATTGATAAATGTGAATAAGATAATGTTGAAAAATAATATGCCCAAGGATGCGTTATTATGTTTATGACAAAACTATATAAAAATATTCTAAAGTCACGAAGTATGAAAAGTGTCAATAAAGATTCACTTATTAGTGTCAATAAAAGGTAAATTATGTATTTGTTACTGTAACTGAGGATTGTCATCTGGCTTTTCTGGATTATTTGTATTTATTATATGTTCGGCATTAACAATTCTTGATTGTTTCTTGATATGACCTTTTTGTGATTTTTTTCCTACGACAAAGCCTAATACACCTCCCGAAAAGAATAGAGAAAAACCAGCTGTGATTAGCCAATTAATGTCTAGTGAAGAATATAGATCATCATTGACAGCTGGGTCTTCTTTTTGGGGAGTTTTTGTAATATTCAATTTTACTGTAGGGTATACATATTCTGTAGGTGTGGGCGTGATTTTTGGAGTTGTAAAAGGAGCATCAAGAACTTGATCAACAGTTAAACTTTCAACAAATGAATTGGCGATTTCTTTGTCATCGGTATATCTGATTATTGGATCAGAAACAGATATTATTAATTCATTATTCTCTTCATCTACACCTTCAAATGTGACAATATAATCTTTTCGCATCAAATTGTTTGTGATTGAAACCACTTCATGTGTATGAGGAATTTCTGTTTTTGTAACTATGGCATTTTTATAAGCATCAGAATTGCAATTTACAGAGTATGTTATGTTACCCTCTCCCCAGCTACCTATTTCTTTATGAATATCAGAAGTAAATATTTTAGAAATTGCAGCAGGATAAGAGTAACCCATACATTTTGATTCAGAACCGAAATTGCAGGCATCACCGGAGTTTAATAAATTAAAATCACGTTTTCCTTCACATTCGCCCCAATCTGCCATTATTGGTTGAACGATCCAATAATCTGAAACGTTTTCCCATCCCTCAAATCTTACATATGAACCGATAGTTTTTTGATCATCTCTTAAAGCGTCAGCATGAATATCAGATATATGTGATAGTAGAAGCGTTAATGTTAAAAGCAGAATGAAAATTATTTTATACATACGTAAATAAATGCTAGCATATTATGAACATCATATACAATTTACGTATAATATTTTTCTGCCAATAATATGAGATTATGACAGTGTATTCATTGAAGCAAAACTGCCCGCAACGTAGCCTGTGCTGAGTGCTTTTGTGATATTGAATCCTCCCGATGGACCATCCAGACATATTATCTCTCCTGCAAAATAAAGCCCTTCTACTATTTTTGATCCCATCGTTCTTGAATCTATCTCTTTAATATCTACTCCTCCGTGGGTGACAATTGATCTTTTGATCGATTCTACCCCTTCGATCTTAAACTCAAAATATTTCATGAATTTAATCAATGCATCAAGCTGCTGTTTAGTTAAAGTTGAGCTTTGCTGATGCAGGTCAATGCCTGTCCAGCTGGCAGCATATAGTACAAGTGATCTGGGAAACAGTGAATTAAGAAGGCTCTTATACTCTTTCTTTGGGGTATCATTGATCTTTCTAATTATGCTTTGTCTTAAGGTTTTTTCATTGAGCTTCGGACGCAGATCGATTCTGCATGTAACCTTTTTCCCCAGATTGAGATGTTCGTATACTGAACGTGAACACTTTAGGACAATAGGACCCGACAAACCATTGTGCGTAAAAAGCATCTCGCCGAACTCTTTTGAGAATATTTTCTCTTCTGAAGAAAAACTTATTTCAACGTTTTTAAGAGAAAGACCGGCTAATTCATTCACGTTCCTGTCTTTTGTAAGAAGTGGTGTAAGAGCCGGAATGGGGTCGATTATCTTGTGTCCAAAAGATCTTGCAAATTTATAACCGTCACCGGTTGAGCCGGTTTGAGGATATGACGCTCCGCCTGTTGCGATTATTATTTTTTTTGCACGAAAATCATTATTTTTTGTTCTGACTTTAAAGACATCCTTTTCTTTACTGATAGATCTAACTGGTGTGCTATAAGAAATATGAACATCTTTATCCTTTAATTCTTTAAGCAGGCAGTTTAGGATATCTTGGGAATTGTCACTTTTTGGGAAAACTCTCTGTCCCCTTTCCTCTTTGAGTCTCACTCCTCTGCTTTCAAAAAAGTTAATAATATCTTTATTGGAAAATCTGCTAAGCGAGCCATAGAGGAATTTACCTAGACTTCCGAAAGCATCAACTATCTCATCAATTTCCTTGGTTGTGGTTACATTACATCTCCCCTTTCCGGTTAATAGCAACTTGACACCTGCAGAAGAATTCTTTTCCAAGATCATCACATCATTATCATCATTTTTTGCACTGACCCCTGCCATCATACCGGCAGGACCGGCCCCAATTATCAATACATCGATACCCCTGTCCATATGAAGATATTATATATTTTTTTGTTTAATAAAAAGGCGGGTGACTAATTTTTACCCATCCTACCTAATTGTTCCTTGAAAAAGTAAGAGTAGTAGAAAAGAAGCGGTGTTGCACTCCAGGCCATTAAAGGAACTTTTTTCATGAAAAATAAGTAAGTTACTATTGCACCAGCTACAAAATTATCAATTATCCCAAAAAGAAGCACATACTTTGTGAATTTACTACGATAAAATCTATAGGGAAAGTAATATATTACAGCACCGATGAGTGATCCTATTCCCAGTATTCTCCAATATATTGAGCCCATGCCAAACATTGTCAGTAAATATTTTGGAGAAAATATCAGAAACAACCCCCAAGGGAATATCAAAAGGATCAAGTTGACAGTGAGTATTCTTTTGAATTCATTAATACGGTGTTTTGCCTTTTTGAATCTGCCTTCCTTCTCGGTCAGTATCAAATAAACAAAAAGAAGATAAAAAGAGATAATTATCCAATTTTCATAAGCCCAAAGCCTTCTTTGGAACATTTCTATTCTTGGTGTCCTGATAAATTTTGCAAACGCGTAAAATATTCCCGATATAAAAAATGTGTGAATGAAAAAATAATATAATTTCCTCGGTTTCATATAAAAGATTTTATTATTATTGCTAACAATATTTCAAGTTCAGATAATATTCTTTTTGGCAACTATACTCAACTAAAAAAGTCTTTTCCAAGAAATTTACCTAGTGATGTCAAATATTGTTTTATAAACATTATTGTATTTTATCTTATATAATACAAAACGTAAGTGAAAGTTTTTAGATCATAATGATGAAAAAGTTCATATTCATTATAATAACGATATTTACAATACTTGTTGCATCCTACCAAAAAGTGTCAGCACAAGTAAAAGATCCCCAGGATACACCTTTTGAGGAAACATTAGAAGGTGAAGTTGTTGAGATATTAGAAGAAAAAGAAATAAACGATTATGGATCTTTAAGAATATATCAGAAGCTTCGGATAGAGATAACAAAAGGCTCATTAGAGGGTAAAGATATTAATGTTGAAAACGGGAAGTACCCCACAGCGAACTTGGTAGAGTACAAAATTGGTGACAGATTAGTTATCTACCGTTCTAAGGATATTCAAGGAAATGATATGTTTTTGATATCTGATTATGTAAGAAGAGATGCTCTTTTCATTTTATTTCTGATATTTGCATTGTTAGTGATATTTGTAGATAAAGCTTGGGGTTTAACATCGATCCTTGGTATGGGTTTTTCATTTTTAATTACTTTCAAGTTCATATTGCCTCAAATTATCAGAGGTTCAGATCCTGTTTTGACAGCAATAATCGGTTCGATATTTATAATACTGGTAACTTTTTATCTGTCACATGGGTTTAACAAAAAAACTCATATTGCAATAGCGGGAACTTTTATTTCACTAATAATAACCGGTGTCACCGCATCGGTATTCGTTAATTATTCCAAACTTACAGGGTTTGCTTCGGAAGAGGCTGGTTTCCTGAACTTTGAAAGACAAGGTTCTATAAATATGAAAGGTCTGCTGCTTGCCGGAATAATAATAGGAACTTTGGGGGTTTTGGATGATGTTACTGTATCGCAATCTGCGATAGTCTATCAATTGAGATCTGTTAACCGGAGATTGAGGCTGAAACAATTGTATAAAAAAGCTATGAATGTTGGACATGATCATGTGTCTTCAATGGTAAATACGCTGGTGCTCGTTTATACCGGTGCAGCAATGCCTCTTCTTTTGCTTTTTGTCAATAATCCAAGACCTATATCTGAGGTAATAAATTACGAGATAATTGCAGATGAGATCGTAAGAACACTGGTTGGGAGTATAGGATTGGTTTTGGCCGTACCAATTACCACATTTCTGGCAGCCTTTATAATTACAAGAAAATAATTCAAAAATATATCAGCTAAGATCTTTATAAATATTACAGATATTGAGCCTGAGTTTAGTTTATTTCTATCTTCATAAAAAACATGGACTTTAGATGCAGTACAGGATGAATTCATATCAAAACATGGGCTTTTTAATGACACCCCCTGTTTATATCCACCCGTGGTGATTTATTTCTTAATTGATCCAATATAAATAGATTGATGTTTCGTTTAGCATTTATAATTGGTAATATTATTTTATCTATTTATGAACCTGTCCAAGAAAAGTTTAATTAGATTCTTAACTAAGAAAAGACAAAAGACAAAAGTGTGGCTTTTAATAAGTCTTTTGTCTTCACTTTTTGTTCTGATGTTTTTGTATACCTCTGGAGCAATACCCATCCTTTATGTCAATGGTTATCCAATATATGGCCCTGAGGTTACAAGCTTAATAAATGAGCATGGTATAAGTGGTGCTTTCGAAAAGTCTATTGAGTATAAATTGATACAGTTCGAGGCAAACCGAAGAAATATCAAGATCACTGCTCAAGAAAAATACGAACAGTACCTTAAACTTAAAAGACAGGCTGAACTTCAAGGAACCACTATTGCAGAAATGATAGCAAAGAGCGGACAGACTTACGAAGAATTTGCACAAAACGTAGAAACAACGATCACAATATACAGGCTTTTAGGTGAAGACCTTTATATTTCTGAAGACGAGGTGGATAAATATTTCTATGATAATAACTTGCTTTTCGAGAATGTCGACAATTCAAAATTAAGAGAAGATGTCAAACAGGTTCTATTTAACGAAAAGTTAAGTGAAAGATATGCCGATTTCATAAAAGAAGCCAGAGCGAATTCAGATATCGATTATTTTCTTTTTACCGAGTAAGTTTTTGGATAATACAAAAAAGCGGCTGGTGAATCCTCCAAAAGAAAACGTTGGAAATCAAGATATATTCTTTTACGTTCTTGCTGATCGTTTTCTGTTCTGCCATCTTCTAATAATTTATCAATCCTGGGATTTGTATAGGCAGAAATGTTCGTATCGGTTTGCGTTGAATGCCATATAGAATATTGATCTGGATCTTCAGGAAGATCAAATATTGCCAAAAATGCCTGAAATTCTGTAGGAATTATTGCGGAAACTTGAAGGCTGACTTCTAATCCTGCTTTTTCCCAATCTTCTTTTATGATCTCAGCTGTAGATAAAAGTGCAGGTGCACTAACCAATTTAATGGAAGGCTTTCCGCTGTTTTTCGTGATCTCATCAATTATTTCTTTTGACCTATCTGTGTCGAAATCATATCTTTTTATTGTCGGATTAAATGCCCATGAATTTTTGGATATTGGACTTATTGCCCTGTCTAAGGATAATTCATCCTTGTTAATAGCGTATGTAAGAGCTTGTCTTGTTGTTTTGTCAGATAGCAGATCGTCGCTGGTGTTGTAAAATAAAGTGACGACCTGATCGGTGTTTATTACAGTTATTGTTTCAGAATTATCCCATTCATTGAAAGGAGATGGATCAAAAAGATTCAACATCTCATCTATCTCACCGAGCTTGTATGCAACTTTCGTCCTTTGTTCTGTTGGGTAGAATTTATATGTCACCTGATCACCATTATTTGCTATCTTAAGGTCAGATATCGCGTTTTCTGAAAAATTGATATTTTTCACTTTCCATAGATCTGTTCCCAAAAGCCCTCTTTTGAATATTGGTTTGCTGACTATTGTAGGAAAGGGTGCAAAAGGTTCTTTTAGAATGAAGGTAATTGTTTTATCATCTGGTCTTTCTATTGAAACATCTTCAAAGTTGTACGAAATATCATCACTTGTTAGCTTCTCACCATCATGCCAGTAGATATTGTCACGAAGATGGAATATCCATGTTTTTCCATTATCAGGGGTTTCCCAATTCTCTGCTAAAGATGGCTGTGCATTTTGTTCTTCATCAATAAAGGTAAGACCATCACTGATCTTATTAAGAATTTCATCTGGAAGATTTTCTGTTGTGTATCGGCCTGCTATTCCGATACTGATCTCGTTATGTGATACTTTATTTACAATTATCTTGTTTACTATATAGGTTATTGCAATGCCCAAGATCACACCAAAAATTATTAAGAATTTGAACCTATTAATGAATGCTAAGGTTAATCGGAATATATATCTTATATTTTTCATGGGGAGGTATCCCTAGAGCATTAATTGCAAGATCGATACCAAAGTAAATATTATAGCGATAATTATTGTGACCTTAAAAAACACTTTTTCAAAACCGCGTCTAGTGAAAGATGACTGCGCCTTCCAGCTTCTGGTGAAACCAGTACCCTTGGTTTGAAGTGTAACAGATAACATCAGGAATAGTCCTGTTAAGATCTGTAAGATAAGCATAAGTTTATTCATACTAAAGGGATTATACCTTAATTGACTTTGAATATGAAGATTGCCTATTAATTTTGATCACTCAGTAAACCAAAGATATTTAAATATTTATTATGATCGTTTTTTACTCAAATCTTCTTACTTCGATCCTTTGATGCAGTTAATTATTGAATTATGATCAAAATAATTCAAAAAATTTCATTTATGATATACTCACTCGTATTCAACTTAGAGGTATCCAGTAACTAATATTATCAGGACTATCTTAAAAGGAGTTTAAGTATGAGATTTAGACTCCTGCTTTCAAAAGTTTGCATGACATATCAGGACTCGATTCATACCTAGTTTTATCGGGACTTAATAGGGTTTTAATATAACTTAAGGTCTTTTTTTAATGAAACATCAACCTTTGTTTATCCAATGTTTCTTATTTCATTAGCCAGAATAAGAAAGATGTTAATAATGATATTAGAAAAGCAAAAGCAATATACGCCAAAAATCCCTGAAAATTGATGACTGGAAGCTCTATCCACTTGCTTGTATAACCAGGAAAATTGAAACTTATCAACTTGAATGCCGGAACAACAAGAGTTACAAGATACAAAACTATAGCTGAACTTACCCATCTAAAAAATCCAAACGTAACAAGATTCAATGGCAGAAGAAGAATATTAATTACGGGTTTAGCCAGAAGTGATGCACCCATAAAAACAACACCGGTAAAAAGTAAAGTACGGGTACCATTTTCAAAAAATATTCCGCTTGCTATTTTTGTGGTCAGCCAAAGGGCATATGTGACAATAATATAATGGCGGAGGATCTTTTTCATAATAAAATATTAATTTATTTGTTGATATTATTCAATTTATGAAATTACTTCAAATAATTACTGATAAAACATATTTTTTCAGATATTGGCTCAGCTGAATTTAAAAAGTTTTTGTTCTATCAGTTTATGATGATAACTTTGGGCAAAACGATGAGCCTCGTTCCTTAATCTTTGGACGGCATTCAATGCACCCCCGTTCAATCTTTCAATTATATAATTATCGATTTTATTACCTTTGATATTAGGTATTATAAGAGTTTCTTGCCTTTTAGCTATTCCTACAATAGGTATACTATTCCCAAATATCTGAACAAATACAGAAACCTGACCTTTTCCTCCATCTATGATCATCAGGTCTGGTCCCCCCCAATCTTTTAAATGACCCGCTCTTCTTTTTGCAACTTCACTTAGTGAATCCGTATCGCTTGATGTATTCTTTTGATTTATCTTGAATCTTCTATAAAACGACTTCTCAGCAATACCATCTATGAAAGTCACCATTGATGCTGTGGGCAAACTTCCCTGTATGTGAGCAATATCAAAACATTCAATTCTAGTCAATCGCTGGATGCCCTTAAAATATTTTTCTAATAGCATTTTTAATTGCATAGTCTCTTTAAGTCTGATATCTCTCAGAAGATTGGGGTTTTTTACATACTCATCAGGATCAACAATAGGTTTTGTTATATATTCGATCTGATCGATCCTCCTTTTTATTTCGAGAGCTTTTTCGTATTGCTGGCTTTCAGAATAATGTTGCATTTCTTTTTTCAGATTTTTATTAATATTGTCAAAATCACCATTTAAGAACGTTTTGATATATCTGATATTTTTAAGATATTGCTGCCTCATTTCTTTTCTTTGCTGGTCATTTTTGCTCTCGATAATATTTGGGCAAGGTTCACATAATCCAATTTGTGAATGAAGACATCCTCTTTTACCCAACTTATGAGTCGAAAAGGGAAATATTTTACGGATCAATGAAAGCACTTGTTTAACATTAAAGCTTGAGGGAAATGGGCCATAAACAGATAAATTTTTACTATCATTTATGATTCTTCTCGCAGTAAGTACTCTCGGATATTTTTCTTCAGTTATTCGAATATATAAAGGGTGTTTATCATCTTTAAGTTCAAGATTGAACGGCGGTTTGATCTTTCTTATTAGTTTTGCTTCCAGTAAAAGAGACTCTATTTCAGAGGCAACTTTTATATAACTTAAGTACTCTGCTTTTTCCATCATGTTTTTTGTCTTACCGTACATCTTTGTATGAAAATATGTGCTTAAACGGTTTTTCAGGTTCTTTGATTTTCCGATATAAAGAATTTTGTTATCTTTATCTGCAAAAATATATACACCACTTTCACTAGGAAGTTTATTTGAACTTACATTTTTTACATTGATCTTATTTAGATCATTGATATCTAGAAAATCACTCATGATTTGATGTTTTTCGACCTGATCATTTTCCTGAAAAGAATGAAAGTTAAGACTAAAAGTAATATTGCTACTATTGTTATATTTATTAAAAGATATACATTCTTATTTGTAGAAACATCCAAGGTGGAATCGTTTATGTTCAAAGTTACGATATCAGGGGTGTTCTTCATTAGAAGACCTTTTTCGATCTCTACCTTTACGTCTTCATTTGAAAAGGGTGGTAAATCATCGATGCTATGACTGCTTACAAGTTTATTGTCAAAGTAGACCTTTGGTGACGCTTGATAAATTGCTTTTGGTCCTGAATTTTGTATATGAAAAATTATTTCACCTTTTTTAAAAATATTTGAAAATTTATTTTCGTAATTTATTTTTATATCACTTTCCTTATTATTTTCCACCTTACCAAATCTTACGAATATATCTTTTTGCGGTTCACTTCCCAATTTATAACTTCCCGGAGAGTAAGGCAGTTCAGGATCACTTCCATGAATTACAAAAGCAAAGTGTTTAAGATCAAAACTCCCAAAGTAATCCTGTTTGCTGGTTGAACCCCAAGTCGGATCAATTGGAATCCACACTTTTTTCTTACTGTCCCAATATTCCGGCCATGAATGCAATACATCAGCAACTAAAGAAAGAGGCTGTAAATCGGGATTTTCTGTATATGCATAACCATTGACCTCTCTTGCAGGAATATTTGCAGCACGGGCAAGTGCTATAAATAGATCTGTATATTCCATACAAATTGCTTCTTTTGGATCTTCCAATGCTGACAACGCACCCATTCTTTTAACATCGGGATTTACCCTCGAATAATTATATGAAAGAGTATTCTTCGTAAAATTGTAAATGTCCTCCGGAGTTTTTAATCTATCAGCAAAACTTTTTATTTTTTCATTGTCTGATTGCCAGAATTCAGATGCTTTTGTATTATCTTCGAAGACCTTTTCTGTAATATCATTCATTTGTCTTGGTGAAGCAAAAACTTGAACGTTTCCAGTAACTTTGATGTCCAACTTTTCATCTTTCTTAAGTCTATATTTGGCGATCCAGTTACCATCGAGATCCACATATATGTCTTCAGGAACAGGATCTATGCTATCGTAAAGCATCGTTTGAGTTGAAGTATCGGGAGGAATGGCTATTTCATGAACTTCACTATTTTTTGATGAATTTTGAATGTGATAATTAATTTCAAAATTGAACACCTGAAACTCACCAAATCCTGCAGTAACACTTTTTGAAGCCAGCTTATTTTTTGAAAAAACAAAGTAATTATTTTCCTCATCTTCTTTATGTGTGTCCTCAACGGGTGAGATATAAGCAAGCTCCCCCATTGATTTTGGGATAGAAATGATAGCGTTGTAGTTAGAATAATCTTGGGGATTTTCAAGTTTTGGTAAAGTGAGTTCCCATATCTGACCTGTCTCATTTGCTAAATTCTCAAAAATATATTCAATATTAAAATCTCTTTTATTTCCTATTCCAATGACATTGTTGCTAAAGGTGACAACAATTGTTGATCTCGAACCATTTGTTATAAGTTCTGTCTTATGAATAAGACCCCCCTCTTCATATGCTGAGATATCTAGCGGTATATATTTATCAATATTCAGTGTGAACGTTTTTACGAAATTGTAAGAGCTTAGATTTGTGATGGTTATCTCGTTTATTACTTTTGTTTTACCGTCCCTCTGGATCTCATACTTGACCAGCTTGGATATATCCACATCTTCCTGAGCTTTAACTGACGGGCTATGAAAAAAGAATAAGAATGCAATTGTGAATAACAGATATATTTTATGTTTGATAGCAGACTTGGGTATTTTTAGCATTTATGTATCTTTTGATAGATATTTTCCTGTATATGAGATTTTTACTTTTTTAATTTCTTCTGGTGTGCCTTCGGCAATAACGTATCCCCCCTCATCTCCACCTCCAGGACCAAGATCGATTATCCAATCAGCATTTTTAATGATATCCATATTATGCTCTATCAAAAATACACTATTTCCCTTGATCGCTAAAAGCTTAAGTACTTTTAGAAGTTTATCAAGATCAGCGAAGTGAAGACCTGTTGTTGGTTCATCTAGGATATATACAGTATCACCTGTAGCCTTTTTGCTTAATTCAGTTGCCAGTTTTACTCTTTGTGCTTCACCGCCCGAAAGGGTTGTTGCAGGTTGTCCTAACTCAATATAACCCAACCCTACTGCTTTTAAAGTTTCCAATTTTCTTATTATCTGCGGATGATTATGAAAGAACTCCAATGCATCTTCTACTGTCATATCTAATATATCTGAGATGTTTTTTCCTTTGTAATCTATCTCGAGAGTTTGGCTGTTATATCTTTTACCGTTGCATTGTTCGCAGTTTATCCAAATATCACTCATGAATTGCATTTCGATCTTATTTTGCCCTTGTCCCTGGCACTCTTCACATCTTCCACCCTTAACATTAAAGGAAAATCTACCCTTTTTATATCCTCTGGTTTTAGATTCACGCAAGTTTGCAAATACGTCCCTTATATCATCAAAAACTTTTGTATAAGTGGCAGGATTACTTCTGGGTGTTCTTCCTATAGGTGACTGATCGATCAATATCACCTTATCAATATTTTCCACACCTTCTATTGATCTATGTTCTCCAGCTTGCTCTTTGTAACGACTGCTTATTTTGTTTTTGATCGCTTTATACAAGACATCAACTAGTAATGTTGACTTTCCGCTTCCGGAAACTCCGGTTATTACGACCAGTTTACCAAGAGGGAAATCTACATTTATATTTTTTAGATTAAACTGATTGGCTCCAATAATTTTCAGGCTTTTTTTGTCAGATCTCCCGTTCCCGTTAATTCCAAGGTCGCTTTGAATATTTTTCAGTCCTTTGAAACTGATCTTTTTCTTACCTGATAAATATTTTCCTGTAATTGAATCCTCTTCCTTGTAAAGATCTTTAGATGGTCCATTATAAACGACCTTCCCGCCATGGCTACCGGCACCAGGTCCAAAATCCACCACATAGTCTGATTGTTTTATCATTTCTCTATCATGTTCAACAACAATAATTGTGTTCCCCAAATCTCTTAAATTCTTTAAAGTATCAATAAGCATTTGATTATCTTTAGCATGTAGTCCAATTGTCGGCTCATCAAGAACATATAAAACTCCAGTTAAACCAGAACCTATCTGGCTTGCAAGCCTTATCCTTTGAGATTCTCCTCCTGAGAGTGTTCCTGCCGGCCTGTCCAAAGTAAGGTAGTCAACACCAACAGCAATCAGAAATTTCAATCTACCAACGATCTCTTTGAGTATTAAATATGAGATATTTTTCTCTCTTTCATTTAGATCGGTATTTTTAGAAAGATCATCGAACCACTCAATTGCCTCTTTTATTGACAATTTTGTTATGTCGGAAATAGACCTTTTATTGATAGTCACCGATAAAGCTTCTTTTTTTAGTCTTGTCCCGTTGCATGAAGGGCAAATATTTTCCCTCATGAACTTTTCTATCTCCCCCCTGACCCAATCACTTTCGGTACTGCTATGTCTTTTTTCAAGTTCGGCAATTATTCCTGGAAATGTTTCTGTGATCGTAGTGACACTTCCCTGCCTATTTGTCCCGTTCACATAATATGTTCTTTCCCCGGTACCATATAAAATAAGATCAATTTTATCTTCAGAGATATTTTTAAGAGGTATCCTTGGATCAATACCATTCTCCTCACAGACTTTCAGAAGTATTCTTGAGTACCATGTATCATGTTCAAACATACTGGAAAAAGGAATGATCGCTCCTTCAGTGATAGTCAGATCCTTTGCAAAAAGCGTTTCCGGTTCTACTTTTAGAATATTTCCAATTCCACCGCACTCTTTACATGCTCCATGGGGCGAATTGAAAGAAAAGCTTCGTGGCTCTATTTCTGGAAGAGATATATTATCCTGCGGACACGCAAATCTTTCAGAATACATTGATTCTTTTATTTCTTTTGGTTTTTCGGGTATCTCGTAAGTTTTATCAAGGATCTCACCAAGCATCACCAGACCTTCAGAAAGCTTGAGTGCTTGCTCTGCTGAATCTGTTATCCTGCTTTTCAGGTTCTTTTCATATATATTGTCTTTGAGTTTGTCTTTCTCGACACTGATTTTATCCACAATGACTTGGATATTGTGCTTATTGGTTTTTATAAGGACAAAGTCATCTGAAATATCTTTTACAATTCCGTCAATTCTCACTTGCGAAAAACCTTTTGCCTTTAAGTTGTCAAAAAGACTGCTGAACTCCCCCTTTTTATCTCTGACAATAGGTGAAAGGATCATGTATTTTTGGAGCTTTTTCTGGTTAGTTTTTATACTTTCAATGATGTTCTCAACGATTTGCTCTATTGACTGACTGGCAATCTCTCTTCCGCATACAGGACAATGGGGATGTCCGATCCTTGCATAAAGCAGCCTCATATAATCATATATCTCAGTGATAGTACCTACTGTCGATCGAGGATTTTTGCTAGTTGTTTTCTGGTCGATTGAAATTGCAGGAGAAAGTCCTTCGATAAGATCAACATCCGGCTTTTCCATAACACCTAAAAACTGTCTAGCATATGTGCTTAGTGATTCAACATATCTCCTTTGACCTTCAGCATAGATAGTATCGTAAGCCAAAGAACTCTTACCGCTGCCTGAAACACCCGTAAATACGATCATTTCATTTTTTGGTATGGTGAGATCAACATTTTTCAGATTATGCTCTCTTGCCCCCTTTATCCTTATTTCGTTATTTTGTTTTTCCATGAATATTTAATATTTTTGTAAATTGACAAGGTTTGACTTGTCAATCATTAAATAATGACTTTTTATTCCACGCAAGACCGCCAGCGGATCTACCGTGGCACTGAGATTATATATTAATGGAATAGGTGTAACAAGTTGATCAGTTGTCTTCCAGGTCTCTTATCTTATCTCTGATCTCAATGGCAAATTCGAAGTTGAGATCTTTCGCTGCCAGGATCATTTCTTTTCTCAAAGAATTCGTAAGTTTCTTCCTGTCCATAGGCGTCAAGGAAGAAATGTCGATATCGGGTAGTTTTTTATAATAGCTGATAGTTTTTGAGAACATATTTTCATATTCGTTCTCTTTCTCCTTTTCTACAAGCCTGTCCCTTATTGGTTTTACGATCGATCTTGGAGTAATTCCCAGCTTCTTATTCATTTTGATTTGATACTTTCTGCGTCTTTTGATCTCATCAAGGGCTCTTTTCATTGAGCCGGTTATCTTATCGGCGTAAAGGATGACTCTTCCTTCCACATGTCTGGCAGCGCGCCCCATTGTCTGCACCAAGCTCACCTCAGATCTCAAAAATCCTTCTTTGTCTGCATCTAATATCGCAACCAAGGCAACCTCTGGAAGATCTAAGCCTTCTCTTAAAAGATTAACTCCAACGAGACATTCATAATTGCCTTTCCTCAGATCATCCAAAATATCGCTTCGCTCAAGCGTATCAACATCGGAATGAAGATAATGCACTTTTATATCTTTATCTTTTAAAAATTCTGACAGGTCCTCTGCGGTCTTTTTGGTGAGAGTTGTAACCAAAGTTCGATTTTCTTTGCCTTTTTCTTTCCTGATCTCTTTGATGACATCTGTGACCTGTGTATCAACTGGCCTGATCTTAACTTTCGGGTCAGGTATTCCTGTAGGCCTTAAAAGTTGTTGCACTATCCCAGAATCAGCTTTTTTTGCATTAATTTTGCCTTTATTAACAGCCTGCTGAAAAGATTGCTTGGAAAGGCTCAATTCCAAATCCGCCGGAGTTGCACTGGTGGCAATAAAACCGGGGATCCTTCTAATGAACTCATCGAATTTCAATGGTCTATTGTCTATTGCAGAAGGCAAACGAAATCCATAATCAATAAGTGTTTTTTTACGAGAAAGATCCCCCGAATACATTCCTCTTATTTGGGGGAATGTTATATGGCTTTCGTCTATGAAAGTAAGCCAATCTTCATTAAAGGGATGCTTGAAATAATCAAGTAGTGTGTATGGGGGCTCTCCAGGTTCTCTTCCATCAAAATATCTTGAATAATTCTCAATACCTTTGACGTATCCCATTTCAGCGATCATCTCGAGATCATATGTTACTTTTTGTTTTAACCTGTGAGCCTCCAGATCCTTTCCTGATCTTTTAAGTTCTTTAATTCTCTTTTTCAGATCGTTTTGAATATTTTCAAAAGCATCTTTATTATCATCAGGATTTGTAATGAAATGTTTTGCGGGATACAAAACATAACTGTTCCTCATGGAAGACTCATCTTTTATCTGTGAACCGGTTACAGGATCGATGATCTTTACTGAAGAGATCCTGTTTTCTTGCAATTGCAGACTAAAACCTTCTTCCTGATATGCGGGGTAGATATCTATACGGTTGCCTCTGACACGAAAAGTCCCTCTGTGAAATCCGAAATCACCTCTTTCATATTGAAGATCAATAAGTCTGTCAATTATTTGCTCTCTTTCGATTTTGACTCCTTCAGCAAATTCAAATATGAAGTTACCATACTCTTTTGGAGAACCGATATTATAGATACAAGATACTGATGCTATTACAATAACATCATTTCTTGTCAGTAAATTTGTAGTGGCAGCGAGTCTCAGTTTATCTATTTGCTCATTTATATCTGCATCTTTTTCAATATATGTGTCAGTCGAAGGAATGTATGCCTCAGGCTGATAGTAATCATAATAAGACACAAAGTAACTTACTGCGTTATCGGGGAAAAAATCCCTGAACTCCTGATAAAGCTGAGCCGCTAAAGTCTTGTTGTGAGAAATTATCAAAGCAGGTTTTTGTGTTCTTTCGATCACGTTGGCAACAGTGAATGTTTTACCCGAGCCGGTAACACCCAAAAGCACTTGGTTCTCAACACCTTTTTTATTTCTTTTTACGATATTTTTTATCGCATTTTCCTGGTCTTGCGTTGGTTTGTAATCTGATTTAAGTTTAAATTCCATATATATAATACTAATACATTAATTAATACATATGATACAAATGGATACTAACAATTAATAATTTATGGCTTTCAAGCAGGCTAATTAGTAAATATTCGCATCATTAGTATACATTTGTAGATTAGTATCTTAACATATTTGCATCTTGACATCTTCGGGTTTATTTAGATCACATCACTTTTTAAATATTCATTCTTTTCTACCCATTGTGATAATATTTGTGTGTCATGGATTCTGAAATTAAATCTGTCGAGGCGAGAGAAATATTATCTGCAAGTGATTCTCCAACGATAGAAGTAGAAATAACTCTAGAAGACGGAACAAATGAAAAAGCATCCGTTCCTTTCGGTACTTCATCAGGAAGCTATGAAGCGGTTACAATGATCGATAATGACCCAAAGCGCTATGGTGGGCAAGGTATGCTCAAGGCTGTAGAAAATATAGAAAATATCATATCACCAGAAGTCATTGGTATGGACTCCTTAAATCAAAAACTTTTGGATGAAAAATTATTATCACTTGATCCCACTGCGAGAAAGGAAGATCTAGGAGGCAATTCACTATTGAGTGTTTCATTGGCAGTTGCACGATCTGCGAGTAAATATAAAAATATTCCTCTTTACCAGCATCTTCGTGAAGTTTATAAGATGGAGTCTAACTTGGGGAGTATGCCCAAACCAATGATGGTGTTAATGGAAGGAGGGGTACATGCTGATAACGCGACAGACTTCCAGGAGTATCTTCTTGCCGTGACTTATGATGCAAATACAGCTGACTGTGTGCGTGTCGGTGCTGAGATATATAAGACTTTAGGGAAAATTCTTGACGAAAATGGATTTGATATAAATGTTGGGCTCGAGGGAGCCTATGCCGCAGTTAATATGAAGTCAAACACTGACCCAATTGAGTATATTAGACGTGCTATTGAACAGTCAGGATATAACTTTGGCTCTGATGCAAATATTGCACTAGATATTGCTTCTTCAGAATTTTTTAAGGATCAGAAATATAATTTCTCTACAGAAAACTTAGAACTCAACTCTGATGAACTTCTTAAATACTACATCGAACTAGTCGAGAAATATCATGTTTTTTCCATCGAGGATCCTTTTTTTGAAGATGACTGGGAAGCTTGGAGGATTATGTTTGAAAATTTAGGAGATAAAATAAAAATTGTCGGAGACGATTTGACTGTAACTCAAGTTTCGAGGCTTCAAAAAGCGATCGATTCAAAAGCGATCAATTCAATAATCATCAAACCCAATCAAGTGGGAACTCTGACCGAAACGATGGAAACAATAATGCTGGCAAAGAGTCACGGTATTGATCTTATTGTAAGTCATCGTGGAGGAGGCGAAACAACGGACACTTTCATTATTGATCTTGCTGTTTCTGTCGGTGCGAAGTATGTAAAGGTAGGTCCATCAAGGGGTGAACGGACCATAAAGTACAACAGACTGATGGAAATTGGCAAAGAATTAGCTCTATGAAATATTGTATTTAATTGCTACAAATTAATAGAATTATTTTGGAGCATCCTCATTTTTAGTTTTAATGATTTAAAAATAAAAAAATGACCCTTGACATCTTCGGGTTTATTTATTACAAATAATATACGAAATATTATCGATAAATAACCAAATATATGCCACCTGTAATTTACAAAAGACAAGGAGAGATCCTAGATTTCATCAAGCAATTTATTCAAAGCAATGGTTATGCTCCGACACTCAGGCAAATTGCAGAAGCCATTGGTGTTTCATCGCTTGCCACGGTCCATGAACACCTTCGTTCATTAGAAGAAAAAGGAATGATAAAAAGACAGAGCGGCAAGAATAGAGGTATCGAACTTACCGATGTAACAGGTAATTTTGAGTCCGAGGGTGTAGAAGTACCAATACTTGGTTACATTGCCGCTGGAGCGCCAATTGAGCCTCATACCGACCCTAATGCATCTCTTTCAGTATCTCCGGCTTTTGTTACAGGTAAAAAACGTGTTTTTGTTCTGCAGGTGAGAGGTGAGTCAATGATAGAAGAACAAATTCGAGACGGTGACTTTGTTGTAATTGAGCAAACTGAGAATGCTAATAACGGAGATATCGTTGTAGCACTTTTAGATAATGGGATGGCAACATTAAAGCGATTTTTCAAAGAAACCACAAGGATTCGACTCGAACCGGCAAATGCAAAAATGAGTCCGATATTTGTAAAAAACGTAAGAATTCAGGGGAAAGTTGTTGGTCTTATCAGGAAGTATCTTAACGTCAATTAAAATCTTCGAACCATTCACTTGTTTTTCGTTTTTACTGCCTCTATTACAACGGGAAGAAGTGATATTATTACGATCGTAATAATTGCTAAACTAAAATTGTTTTTAATTAAAGGGATGTTGCCGAAAAAATGACCCGCAAGAATAAAAGTGCATGTCCAAGAGACACCTCCAATAATACTGAATGTCAAAAATTTTGAATATTTCATAGATCCCACTCCAGCGACAAAAGGGGAGAATGTTCTTATGATCGGAATAAAACGAGAAATTATCACTGTTTTGCCTCCATGCTTTTTATAGAACTTCTGTGTTTTTACAAGGTTCTTCTTTTTAAAAAGTTTCGGATATTCATCAAAGACTTTTATTCCCAATCTGTTACCTAAAAAGTAATTGACCGAATCACCTAAAACAGCAGCAAAAAACAAAAGAGGCATGAGTCTTTCAAGTTTCAGTGGTGATATTGCCACCAATGCTCCAGCAGCAAAAAGAAGTGAATCTCCTGGAAGAAATGGCGTGATGACAAGACCTGTTTCCACAAATATCACAATAAAAAGCAAAACATAGGTCAGATATCTATGAATATCGGTAATGTAAATAAGGAACTGGTCAAGATTTTCTAAAAAAGATAAAAGATTATTTAAATAAGGCATATCAACCAAGTAAGTTCCTGCCGGTCATTTTATCAGGTGCGGTCAATCCTAATAAGTTCAGAAGCGTTGGTGCGACATCTGCCAATATTCCCTCTTGAAGGATCCCTCTTTTCCCTTCCAAATAATCTGATATCAGGATAATAGGCACAGGATTTGTACTATGTTCTGTGTCCACTTTACCGTCTTTAAGACTTATCATTTGTTCAGCGTTCCCATGATCTGCCGTTATCAGCATGAAACCATTATTCTGCAACACATATCTTGATAATCTTCCAATACACTCGTCAACTACCTCCAATGCTTTAACACAAGGACCAATATTGCCTGTGTGTCCCACCATATCGGGATTTGCATAGTTGACAACTGTCAAAAAATACTTTTCCTTTTTAAGTTTTTCAAGCAGAGTATCTGTTATCTGATATGCGGACATTTCCGGTTTTTTATCGTAAGTTGTCACTTTTGGTGAAGGAATGATCACCCAATCTTCATTGGGATATGATTTGTCTCTTTGACCATTAAAATAATAAGTGACAAATCTCTCTTTTTCGCTCTCAGCGATCTTGAGCTGTTTATAACCTTGAGTGCTGACAATTTCACTAAGCGGATCTTCTATCTTTTCAGGAGGGAAAGCCACATTTGCGCCAGATTCAACAAGCGCCTTTGAGTATTCTGTCATCATCACAAAATATAGGTTTTTAAGTTTTTCTCCCCTGTTGAAACTTTTGGATGACGGTTTATATTCGGGAATATGGGTCTTTTCATATTTGATCGCATGAGGATCAAAATCCCAATGTTTGTCCTCGATCTTTTGCTGATCGGAAATTAACGCTTTTGACAGCTGTCTCGGCCTGTCTATTCTGAAGTTAAAAAATATAACTGAATCATTGTCTTTTATAAGTGATTCGTTGATATCATCATTGATTATCAGTGTCGGAAATATGAATTCATCCGTTACGCCTGCTTTGTAGGAATTTTCTATAACCTCTTTTGCCGTTTTTGCAGTTTTTGCCTTTCCTTTTACAATTGCATTGTAGGCTTTTTCTGTTCTGTCCCATCTTCTGTCCCTGTCCATTGCCCAATATCTACCCATTATTGAAGCTATCCTCCCGACCTTTTCTCTTTGAATAACTTCCTGAACCTTTTGAATATACTCAATAGCGGAAGTCGGTGATGAATCACGTCCATCCGTTATTAGATGCAGTTTGACTTTATCGAAATTTTCCCTACTGGCCAGCTGGATCAATGCAAATAAATGTTCTAATGAAGAGTGAACACCTCCTGCCCCTATTAAACCTAACAAATTAAGGTAAGAATCGGATTCTCTGGCATGAGAAATTGCACCTCTGAGAGCATCGTTTTCAAAGAATGTTCCTTCCGCTATGCTCATATTAATTCGAGCAAGATCCTGATATATTATTTTTCCAGCACCTATATTAATATGTCCGGTCTCAGTATTTCCTGCTTCTCCCTGGGGAAGTCCAACCGATCTTCCTGATGCTTCTAATGTTGAGTTGGGATAAGTGTCAAGAAATCTATGATAATTTGGAAGGTTTGCCTTAGAGATCGCGTTTCCGGGACCTTCAGGTGCAATTCCCCACCCATCTAAAATAACAAGAATACCAAAATCATAGATTGTGGATTTTTTATTATTTTCAGCCGGCATCATTGTTGATCAGAGGCAGCGTTCTGAAGCTCAAGCTCTATGCTGGACAATCTATTGTATTTTACAACTCTTTCACCTCTCGCAGGAGCTCCGAACTTAACAAAATCACTGCCAACACCTACTGCAAAATCAGCTATGAACCAGTCGTTGGTTTCACCGCTTCTATGAGATACGATCACTTTCCAGCCAGCATCTTTCGCCATTTTAATTACACCAAGTGTTTCTGAGATAGTACCTATTTGATTTGGTTTTACCAACACTGCATTACAGGCTCTCTCCTCAATAGCTTTTTGGACCCGTTTTGGATTAGTTGCCAATAGATCATCACCAACGATCGTTACCTGATCAGCAAGCTCATTATAAAGCTTTTTCCAGCTTTCCCATGCATTCTCCTGGAAGGCATCTTCTAAAACTGCAAGATGATACTGATTGTTCACTTGTTTATAATATTCCAAAAGAGCATCATCTTTTAAAGGTGAGGATTTGTCTCGTATCGTATATTGTCCGCCGCTATAGAATACGCTGGCTGCAACATCTAGTCCCAGAAAAACATCCCTACCTAACTGATAATCAGTTGTTGCTATTGATTCAACCAGAACCTCTAATGCATCTGCATTAGTAAATAGGTTGGGAGCATAACCGCCTTCGTGACCAACAGAGTGTATGGCACCCCTTCTATCAAGGTCCTTTCCCAAAGCCTGATATATTTCTACACCAATTCTTATTGCGTCGCTGTACTTTTTGCTTGAAGCAGGAATTACATGAAATTCCTGAAAGTCCAGATTTCCAGCGCCATGAAGACCTCCATTTATCATATTAAATAAAGGTGAACCAATATGAAGTTTTGAGTCAATTCCCATCTGCCTTGCAAGGCTGTTCACCCATTGGTAAAGCTGCATCCCTTTTGCAACAGCAACGGTTTTTGCAACAGCCTGTGATACAGCAAGAATGGCATTGCCCCCGTATTTTGATTTATTTTCTGTGCCATCAATTTCAACTAATTTTTGATCTATAGCCTTCTGGTCTTCGGCATCCATTCCCCAGATGCCCGGACCCAGAACATCATTGACATTTTTAACAGCATTTAATACTCCTTTGCCGTGATACCTTTTAGGGTCATTATCCCTTAGTTCGACTGCTTCTAAAGAGCTTGTAGAAGTTCCGGCTGGTACAGCAGTGACAGCAATATGTCCACTGTCTAATTTGCAGGCAGCCTCGACCGTAGGTATTCCTCTTGAATCCAAGATCTCTCTTGCCCAGACTTTATCTATTTTTGCCATAGTTTATTTGCCTTTCGCGATATCATTTTCTGCTTCAGCTATGACGCCTCTGACCCTATTTATAGCATCAGGGTTGACAGAAATACTAGTAATACCATATTTTACAAGTCTTTTCACCAGATCATCGTAAACGGAAGGTGCCTGCCCGCAAATAGATGAGCTTACACCATGTTTGTTGCATGCCTTAATAACCCTTCTTAGCGACCAATAGACTGCAGGAGACCTTTCATTAAAGGTCTCGGCAACTTCTGCATTATCCCTGTCTGTACCTGTAATAAGCATTGTAAGATCATTTGATCCAATAGATACTCCGTCAATACCCACGTCGATAAATTTATTGATCAATATCACATTGATCGGAAGTTCTATCATCATCCAGAATTTGAATGTTGGACTTTCAAAAAGGCCTTCTGCAGCCACAATTCTGCGGATCTTTCTTAACTCGTTCGGGCTCCTGACAAAAGGTATCATTATCCAAAGATTTTTGTATTTCTCTCTAACAGCTTTAATAGCCTGAAGCTCCAAGTTGAAGACATCAGGGTCATTAATATACCTGTAAGCACCTCTGTAACCCAGAAGCGGATTTGGTTCCTCAGGTTCCCATTTATCTCCACCGGGCAGAGCTCTATACTCGTTGGTCTTAAAGTCCGTCGCCCTGTAAACAACAGGTCTTGGGCTGAATGCCTTGCAAAACACCTCCAGATCCTTAGTAAGCTTTTCAACAAAATCTTTTTGTTTTTTATTCCTTATTGCTTCTTTGGGATGTGTGCCGATATTGGCGATCATGAATTCAGCTCGCAATAGCCCTACTCCTTGCACATCCTTTTTGGCCGTCTTTTTTGCCAAGTGTTTTTCAGCCAAATTCACATAAAGTCTCGTGGCTGTTTTTTCATGATGAACTTTCTCTTTCTGTTTCTTGCCTTCAACTACTTCTACTTTACTGCCAACATAAACATTTCCTTTGCTACCGTCAACAGTGACGGTCCAACCCTCTTTAAGTTTTTTTGTTGCTTCTTTTGAACCAACGATACAAGGCACTCCCAGCTCTCTGGATACGATCGCGGCATGAGAGGTCTGACCGCCTTCATCAGTGATAATGGCAGCTGCCTTTTTCATTGCCGGAACATAATCCGGCGAGGTCATCACAGCAACCAACACATCACCGCTTTTTACTTTTTTTATCTCTTTAGGGCTTTTTAGAATTTTAACAGTACCTGTGCCGATCCCGGGACTTGCTGCAGATCCGGATAGTATAGGTGTTTCTGCAATTTTAAATTGACCGTCACTTTTTTTAATGATCTTTTTATCAACAGTTGTGACCGGCCTTGTCTGGACAATAAAAAGTTTTTTACCTTCTTTTGCCCATTCAACATCCTGAGGATGATAATAGTGTTTTTGCAATTTATCACCAATTTTTGCAAGCTCAATTATATCCTCATTTGGTATTTTTTGAATCGTTCTGATCTTTTTTGGAACTTCCCGTTGCTTAGTATCTTCTCCTTTTTTGATCAATTGGACCTGTTGGTCTGAAATGCTTTTTGAAAGGATCGCGAAAGTCTCTTTTTGTACTTCATAATGGTCCGGGACAACCGCTCCGCCAACGATAAGTTCACCAAGACCCCATACCGCCTCAATAACGATCCTTTCCTTGTTATTTGTGACTGGATCGATAGTGAACATCACACCGGAAACTTTTGACTGAACCATCTTTTGAACGATCACAGATATTTTCACTTTTTCGTGATCGATCTTATTTTGCTCACGGTAAAAGATAGCTCTGGCTGTAAAAAGTGAGGCCCAGCAATCTCTAACAGCAATAAGCAGGTTGTTCTGGCCTTTAATATTTAAATATGTTGCCTGCTGTCCCGCAAATGAAGCGCCGGGAAGGTCCTCAGCCGTTGCAGAGGATCTAACAGCGACCAATTTATTCCGATTGATCCTGCCAGTTAATTTTTTGTATGATCTGATGATATCTTTTCTGACTTCACCGGGAATATCACCTCTTTTGATGATATTTTGGATCTTCTTTGCAGCACCTTGAAGATTGTCAGAATCATTTACGTCAGTATCTTTTAGAATATCATCTATCTTATGTTTTATATCGTTTTCCTTTAAGAATATATCGTAGCTTTCGACAGTCACAGCAAATCCATCAGGCACCGGAAATCCAGCCTGTGTCATTTCTCCTAAATTGGCTCCTTTACCTCCGACAAGAGGAAGACTTTTCTTGTCAATATCTTTGAAAAAGATTGTTAATGGTTTATCACTGGCAGACATTTTTTTGTTTTATATTTCAATAATCACTATAACAACCTCGATTAAAGGTTGCAATAGCTGAACAGGAAAAGATTTTACATTTCGGAAAGTTTCTTTTTGAAATGATCAACCCAAGGAATTTTATTGGGGTCAATTCCATAGGATCTCCCTAAATAGTAGACGATCAGTGATCCAAAACATAATACTTCAAAAACCTGCGAGAGTTTCTTTTCAGAAAGCGGTTTATAACTAATATATTTATATCCTTGTTTTTCAAATATCTCTTTGGTCAGTTCATACCTTGCCTGTATCCGTTCAAGATAAAGAGATGATTCTAAGGTCATGAAGATGACATCATTTTTAAGTGATCTTGGATTTTCAAGCCCTTCCATTAAGTGATGATTAAGCTCAGGCAGTTCAAAAAGAGCGGCAAATGTTTTTGCAGATTCGTTGAATTGATTCTTGATAGCGTGACTTACTCCGTAAAGGTGCTCTGATGCTACAAGAATTAATGCTTTATCTTTTATTTTATCAGCAAGACTTTTTGCTAGAATATCTTTGTTTTTCGGATCATTTTGATTAAATGCAGCTTTCATAGCTGCAACAGCTTCATCAATTTCTTCAGGGAAAAATGTAGCGAATTCCAAATTTTTAAAAAGTGCCAGTATCGAGCCAATAGAATAACCCAAGGCATTCCTTGGCTGACCTGAAGGATTGTATTTTGGATCAATAAGATACATAGGAAGATTATGCTCTTGAGCAATATCTTTAAGCTGTCCGCCTGATGAGATGACAAAGACCTTTGACTCTCTAAGTATAGCGTCTTTTAATGCTGATACGGTCTCTTCCGTATTGCCTGAATATGAATAGCAAATAACCAGAGTTTTATCGTCTGAATAATTGGGGATGTTGTATTGATTGAATATCTCAAAGGGGAGTCTTATTCTATTGACCAAAAGTGAATCTACAACTCTAGCACCCAGTGCAGAACCGCCCATACCGCATAGAACTATCTTGTCACAGAACTTGTATTCATCCGGTGTATCTATCGAAGTGACTTCGTCCCATGCTTGTTTCAGCTGATCGGGATAAAGACGTATTGTCTCAAGCACACCTTTATAAATATCTTCTAGCTTTTGGTCAGACATATTATCTTTAACAATAATTTAATATCACACCGGCAATATTAGTCAAGGACCTTAATAATTAGCTTATTTAATATTTTGTTCGAAGCAATAATTTGATTGCTTTTAATGTTCCATTTATTGCCATTGAAATCTGTAACTATTCCTCCAGCTTCTTTTACTATTAAAGATCCGGGAGAATAATCATAAATACTATTACTTCCTTTATTTAAATAAATATCAATAAGACCTGCTGAGGTCATAGCCAATTCCAAACCGCATGCACCAAAGTGTCTGAAAGTCCTTACATTAACAATCACTCTTGTAAATAACTTTTTATAAATTTCTAGACTATTCTTATCTATTCCCTTTCCTATTGAAACAAGTGCCATGTCTAATTTATTTGTATCAGATACTTTTATTTTTTTATCATTTAAAAAGGACCCTGAACCCTTAATGGCCTTGAAGAACATATTCAATATTGGTGCATAAACAAATGAAATTACCGGCTTATAATTTTTCAATAAAGCAATTTGAGTTGCCCAGAAAGGATTACCTGCTCGATAATTCGAAGTTCCTTCTATTGGGTCTATAGCCCAAATATATTCTTTATTTTGATCTCTAGTACCCTCCTCTGTGTACAATCCAAAATCTTTTGTATGTTTTTTGAAAAAATCCTCATACATCTTATTGGCCATTAGATCTTCATCAATTTTAATATTGCGATTTTTTGAAAATTTGATAGCTTTCCTTTGTCCAAAGTTTTTTTTGAGGAACTTGCCTACTTTTTTAACGATGTATTCTGAATAATCTAGAATATTTTCTTGACAGCACTTCATGAAATATCAAGATAATCTTCAATACCTTTTCCAAATTTCTTTTTAAAAGCATTATCTACTTTTTTAATTGGATCACTACCAAGGAATTCTAACTTTAAAAGTGTTTCCTTTTTTCTTTTTTGAATATCTTGAATATCTTTTAATTTAATTAATTCACCTTCAATTTCGAAATATCTCAATTTGTCTTTAAGAGGTAATTGCCAAAATAGTAAAAATCCTCTCTCAGGAAAATCTATACCAAGTATTTTGTAACAATGAAGCATAAAATCTTTTTCAAGAAGTTTTAACTCATTTTCAGCATAATTTTTAATATTTTCTAAATCGTTTAGTTTACAAGGTTGTGTACCCAGTTCGAAATACATCTTAATCTTTGGTTCTGTACCAGAGGGTCTCAAGGTTACTTTCAAGGATGTGAATTTATCGAAAGGTTCAAGATGAAAAACTAATACATTTTTAGACAACCTATCTGTCTCAGATACAATGGGTTTTCTATCTCTGAAATCTTCAATACTATTTACTTTATATTTCCCGAATGTTTTCAGTTTTGAACCTCTCATAGTTTCCTGAATTTTATTAATTTTGGACATGCCTTCAGCTCCCGGTAATCTTATCTCAGTTAAATAATTCCTAAAGTAACCATATTTAGAATATGTTTCATTCAGATAATCCCACAAGGTTTTTCCGTTTTCTTTTAATTCGGCAGAGAGTTCAGATAACCATAAACCTGCTACTGCAGCGTCCTTATCCCTAACATAGTTACCAGCAATGTAACCATGACTTTCTTCCAACCCAAAAAGAAAATTATCTATTTTGCCTTCATCTTCTAATTTATTCATCAGATCACCGATATATTTGAAACCCACAGGCAGGTCTCCTTTAATTTCAACATCATTTGCATTACAGATTTCTCTTGCGAGATTGGTTGTGACACTAGTTTTTATCACGATTCCTTTTCCTTTTAACTTGCTTTTCTTTTTTTCGATCACATAATTCAACAAAATCGAACCAATCTCGTTACCATTAAGATATTTCCATTCATTTCCATGTTTGATCATGACCCCTATCCTGTCTGCATCAGGATCACAATTCAAAATAATTTCTCCATTAATTTTTTTTGCATATTTTAATGTAGTATCAAAAGATTGGATAACCTCCGGGTTTGGAATATTAAAAGTAACGTTTTCAAATTTACCACTTGCATAACTTGTTTTTGGATCAGCATTAACATCGAAACCTAGTTTTTTCAAACATTTTTCTACAGATGTTGAGCCTGTTCCATGAAGAGGGGTAAATACAATTTTAATATCTCTTTTATCTGACAAGGATAACTTATTAACAGCTTCAATATAAGCGTTATCTACTTCCTTTCCAATTAGATTTATTAATCCTTTTTTATCAGCATCTTTATAATTTAAGACCTTAATATCCTTTACATTATCAGTTACTTCTTCTACAAGTTCTTCATCATGTGGAGGAATTAATTGTCCACCAAATTCGTCGTACACTTTTTTACCATTATGTTCAGGTGGATTATGGCTAGCACTAAACATATCGCCTGCAACCGCTTTCAAATATCTTATTGCAAAAGAAAGTTCAGGAGTTGTTCTTACATCATCAAAAATATGAACATGAATTCCATTAGCAGTATATACTTCAGCAGCGGCATTTGCTAAATCCAAACAACTTAAATTTCTAACGGGATTAGGAAGACTATCATTAAAATATTTATTTGTATAAAATACTCTTACATCAAATGCCAATACTACCCCGCGTTTTTTTGCATCATTTCCATATTTTTTTATTAAGTACTGAGAATGTCCTTGAGCAGATGCTTTTATTGTCCATTTATTTATCCTGTTTGGACCGATTCCCACTTCCCCTCTTCGACCACCAGTTCCAAAGGGGATTATTTGATAAAAACAATCAAGAAGGTAATCCCATTCTTGATTTTTAATAATATGTTTAATCTGTGGGAGATATTCTTTGTAGGTATCTTTCTCCAACCATTCTTTAATATTATCTATTGCAGCTTTTTTATACTTTTCCTCTACATTCAATTTTTTGAAGCCCGTTCTTACATTGCTCAATAAATCACTCATTGGTAAATTATTCTAGTTCACTGATTATTATATAGTCAAGAAGGTCTGTAATATTTACAACTGAAGTTTTAGTTTTCATATCTGCCTCAGCTAGTTTCTTGAGAAATCTTTCCAGTTGTCCATCTTTATATTTTCTCATCTGCGCTGTCAGTTTATTCTTTCTCCAAGAAGGATAGTCGATACTTTCAGGAGCAATTTTTAGATAATACATATCTCTGACCTGTCTTACGATCAGTGTAAAAATAAATTCAGGAGCATCAGTTTCTATGAGTTTATTGAACATTTTCAACGAGTTTGTAGAATTCCCGGGATAAAGTGAATCCAGAAAACTCCAGATTATCTTAGGTAGTTCAAAGTTCTCGATCTTATCTATTTTCGGAAGTGAATTAATGAAAGTCTTAGTTAAGGTTTTTCCACTATATATCACTAACGTTCCTTCAATATCATCTAAAAACCCCTTCATCCACTTTAGTTTATTTTTATCTAATTTTTCCGCGTCCTCCAAGATAAACAGTTTCTTTTCACCAAACAGCGATTGTGAAACTAAAATATCCTGTATCTTATCGTTTGCATTGAATCTTTCTACTACCCATTCTCTTTTTTTTGCAGAATCAATAAATTTTCCTAGCCTTTCATAGCTTTTTTGAAGGTTATCACCATGTACTAATATTATTCTCATTTTTTATTCCCGCAGTTTTATATCTTTTTTGTATTGATTTATCAACTGACGAACTCTGTCATTAAAGTTCCTCTTACCGCGTTTTCTAACATGCGGAAGTAAACTTCCGGAAAAGTTCTTTGGGATATGCGCAAGCTCGTGTAGTAGAACTTCTTCCTGCTCTTTTACTTTGAGTCTGTCGAATTTCTCAGAAAGTACTTCTATCACATAAGAGGGTTTTTGCGATAGAGCGATCTGCCATATTTTTGATAATCCCCAGATCCTTGCATAAGCCCTCGAGCTGGAATTAGTGCTCCTGAAACAGTGTATCTTGCCTTTATTAAGCCATTGAGGTTTAAGTGAGAAAACCATACGGTCCACTCTTTCTTGAATATCTGGAGCTTCTTGCCAATCCAAAGCTGTACCACTTCTTTTCTTTCTTCTTGCCATGGAGAAAATTTAGACCTATTTTCAATAAATTTCCAGAACTACTTTTTTATTATGTTTATTGGACCCTGAAAACTTCAGCGCCTTCTTTAAGTTCGTTATTAACTTTAAGTCCGATCACATCACCCTTTTTTGCTTTTTCGATCTTCTCGTGTTCAACTTGCATCGACTCAACATCTTGCTCAAAAAGATCCTCACCGCCTCTAACAAATTTTATTTTATCGCCGACACCCAGATCTCCAGTCAACTCCAATATTGCGACCTTTATCTTGTCGTAATAGTGAGTCACCTCTCCAATTCGAAAATCAGTCATTAATTATCACCTCCCCCAGTGAGATAGCTACTTCGTAGCATCTCATGGGGTCCCGTGAGATGAAGAATTCTATCTCACCGGGACTACCACTCCCGGGATCTCATGAAATGCTTAATTCATTATTTCATATTTTTCAATTTTCAAGTAAAACTTATTTTTTAACCCGTAGATATAATATTTTGAAGTTACTTTTTCCAAAGTTATTTTCAAAACTTTCATTAATTCGTGTCCTGACTAAAGTATAACACAGTAGATTTGGAAGATTATTTTACTGCCAAAAGATATTTTTTCTCAACGACCTGCCAATTTATCAGCTTCATGAAAGCCTTCACATAATCAGCTCTTTTATTCTGATATTTCAGGTAGTATGCATGCTCCCAGACATCAACAGTGAGAATTGGAGTCTGTCCATACATCAGAGGACTATTTTGAAAAGATTGTCTTGTCATTTCAAGCTTTCCGTCTTTATTCACAACCAAAAACGCCCAACCGCTCCCGAAAACACCCATTGCTTTTTCTTCAAATTTTTCAAAAAACCCATCAAGATCTCCGTAGACCTCTTCAATTGCCGATAGAAGTTTGCCTTCAGGACCGCTATGTTCATCATAAGGCTGAAGCGATTCCCAATAAAGATCGTGATTTATAACACCACCTGCAAAATTAACAACTTTTTGCCTTATGTCCTCCGGCAAATCCTTGAAGCCGACCATTAATTCTTCCGGGGTCTTTTCTTTCAGATGATCAAAACTTTCAATTGTATCAATAAGCTTATTCAAATAACCCTGATGATGTTTTAAGTAGTGGATGCGAACAGTTTCCTCATCAATATATGGCTCAAGGTCCTTATAACCGAAGTTGAGTTTTGGCAGTTCAAAATTCATTATTTTACTCAGGACGAAATGGATCTAAGGATAATAAAAAGCACTAAAGTTATCAAAAGTGAGCTTGCCCACGGAATATAAATTGTTTTGCCTGCTTTATATATGACAATATCTCCTGGAAATGCCAATGGCTGTCTTCTTCTTGAGGATAAAAAATACATCAAAGCTATAGATATTCCGTAGAGCAATATTATTGTTTTTATGAACTGCATGAACTTTTTCTATACTGAAAATAACAATATCATTTATAACACACTATATTCAACTGTGTAATTTATCATGGCTCTTTAATATAATTTACCAGAAGAGTCCTTTCACGCGGACCTGAGAATTCAAAAAGGACCACTTTCTGATATGAACCCAAGACCATGCTTGCATTCTGCACGGGAACATAAAGACCGGGTCCGACAATACTTGCCAAGAAGTGGTCGCCAAAGTGTGCGGGGTCGTGAGGATGGTTATATTGGATTTTGGGTATAAGCTCCATAAAGGCATTAATATAGTCCTGATCAGTACCGGGATCAAGATCTGCGGTTGTTATCCCGCAGGTAGTGTGTGTCAAAAATAAGTAGCAATGACCGTTATGATAGGAGTTCTTCATTAAAAGATCATTCACAATTCCTGTAATATCAATTACTTCTTTATTTTTGTTCGTCTTTATCTTTAGTTGCTGCACTAATAACAATTTAGCCTAAATCTTAAAATAAGGCAAACGTCGAAAAGCACTTAGTACTTGATTAATAAAATATTTTCTGACACTATAAAAATATGTTTAATATTAAAAGAAACGATCCTTTATCAAAGTCAGCAGACCAGAAAACGCCGATGTCCGGAGACCAAAGCAATATAACAACAGTAAACACATCCGATAGCACCTCTATTCCTTCTGCGTCAATTGGTACTGATATTTCAGCCGGAAATGAGAATCAAAAAATTAGTCCAATAGGTGATGTGTCTGGGCAATCATCTGCAAGTAACATACCTACTGTTGATACATCTCCATCAGTAAACTCACCAGATAATACTATCTCTAAACCAACAATGGGACCATCCACACCCAACGCTAATGCAAGCACTTCTGATACAGGAATGGATATTGGTGTTCAATCAAGTCCTTCTTCAGTTGATTCAACAACCACATCAAGTGATTCATCTTCCGTCTTTGGTTCTGTCTCTGATGATACAACTGTAACAAGTCAGAAAACTGCAGTTCCACCATCGCCTTTTTCGCAAAGTGATAGTTTTAATACATCATCTCAAGAAAATACATCGATCCTTGACCCCGTTTCTAAAAATGAAAAAGAGATCCCCAGTATTATTCCAGGAACACCCGGTAACTCGATAACACCTCCGGAAAATAATAAAAATACTTTTTCTGAGGATTCATCTTTGACATCATCCACGGGCACAATACCGTCGATCATGCCTACAATGGGCTCCCCTGAAACATCTTCCAGTAACCCTATTTCATCTCCGTCCGACTCATCCGCTTCGGGTCAGCCTCTCAATATATCAACAATTAACAGTGAAGGAAGCAGTGCTGATAATTCACCTCTTAAGTCGCCTCCTATGCCAGGGGTTTCAGAAATAGATGATGATAAAAAAGACGAGCAAAATATCATCGATTCTCCTCCTTCCCCATCTACTGTCATCTCTTCCTCAGACACAAAGTCAGGTGGTAAGTTCAAGTTCTTTGTGATCATTTTGATAGTTATCACTATTCTTGTATATGCGGTTGTTGCATATTTGTATTTCACAGGGGACAAGGACAACGATCCCTTTTCAGATCTTTTCGGTGACAACTCCGCTACACAACAGGTTGCGGGAAACGTCAATGGCACCACAACGATCCCAACAAAGACACCCACACCCGTTATTACCGAAATGATCACAATAAATAACGGTGATGTGGTAAAAGAGTCAAGTATAGGAGATATCACCGTCTTGGTAAAAAAAAACGACTATCCTGAAACCGGCATAGTAGGTTTTCAGAAGGTGAATCAGTCTCCCGATAAGTCCAAACTGTGTTTTTACTCATTATCTCCCGCTGATGACCCCGCAATGTATATCTCAGATTCAGACGGGACCAATGTCGAAAAGTTGGTAAGTGATGTCTCATCTTGTTACTGGTCGTCAGATTCATCAAAGATCGCCTACACGAACACCGCTGACGCCACTTCACCTGTTGATATCTACATTTACGATACAAAGACACTTAAGTCTACGAATCTTACTGCCCAGTCAGACGCAGAAACACTCTTCAGAAGATATGAAATAGAAAGCTGGAGTGAAAACGATACAAAAATAAATTGCAATTTCCAGGTAATTGATACAGAAAATACGGATGTTGAAAACACTGATTTGTGTGAAATTGATTTTGCAACGAAAGAAGTTCTTGACCTCTAATATTTATTTTAAAGACACAAAATCATAAAATATTACACACAAGATACATTATTATATAAAAAGATATAATTGACTTTCAATTGTTATAATAGTATACCTATAGGTGCTAACATTTAAAGATTAATCTGCCCCAATTGATTATCTGCCTTTAGTATGCGCAAAAAAATACTTTTCAGTTTTATTACCATTAGCCTAATAAGTGTTTTTGCGGTCAAATTAACAAACTCCTTCTTCTCCGATAAGGAAACTTCAAAAGAAAATACATTTAACGCTGGAAAAGTAGATCTAAAGATCGACAACGAAAGCTACTATAACGGTGACTTCAACGGAGAAACTTCTTGGGACTCTGATGATCTGACCGATCATAAATTCTTTGATTTTACCGACCTTAAGCCGGGAGACTGGGGCGAGGATACTATTTCTATAACAGTTGAAGATAACGATGCATGGCTTTGTGCAGATATTGATGTAACAAGAGATGATGATAATACTTGCACCGA
>JAFGPD010000010.1 GCA_016926185.1 Candidatus Woesebacteria bacterium
CGTGCTTTTAACTCGAAGTTGTTGATAGCACAGGTATTGGGTAGAGGTTTGCGTATTCCTGAAGTTTACAAGGGCAAAGATGATATCAGGGTTCGAGTTTACAACCATATCAAGTTCAGTTCACACATCAAAAACCTTGTCGATGAGGTTTTGGAATTGGAAAATCGTTTTTGTTGGTTTCCTATCTCCTCACAGGATAAATACAATTTCAAACTTCACAATCTAAACTACATCAAGGACTTGGAGTTTAAACAGGAGAAAAGAAAAAAGGTCGAGTTCAGTGAAAAGATCAATTTGGGACCTCAATCTAAGACATTTGAGAACTACAACATATTCAGGGATGTTGTAACAGGTGAGGAGGTGGTTTCAAAGTATAACGTAGATACTGTTGCTTTCGATATTGAGATCGCTGCTAAAACAATTTGGGCAATGTTGGGTGCATACGATTTGGAGAAAGAAACAGAGTTCAGAATTCAATACCCTTGGTCAAAAATAAAGCAGATTTTAAAGAAAAACCTACCTGCCGACAGTAATGAATTTATTAGTTATGAGAATTTGAACAAAGCAAAAACTGCTTTTGGAAAGCTTTTTGATGTTGGTGGATCATTCCCGTATTTCAAAAATAGAGTTGATCAATTGGTTACTCTAAACACATCAGTTATTACAAAACAATCAATTTCATCAGTCTCACTAAAAAGAGAGGCAATGTGTTTTTACACTGAAAACACTGTCAACTCACTGGAGGATGATGAAAGAAGCACCTTTAAGGACATTTTAGAAAATGAAGAAGAGTACAAAGTAAAGGAGATAGATAGTGAGAAGTTTAAGTCACCGTTAAATTGTCTGACGGTAAGTCACGAACCTGAAAGAAAGTTTTCAAAAGTTTTGTTCCAAAACACTGATTTATATGACTCGTTTGTAAAAAATCCTGATAAGTCCTTTTATAGCATTCCCTATTCGTACAAGAAGGGTACGCATATGAAGTATTTGAATTTCCATCCCGATTTCTTTTTTAAGATTGGTGAAGATATTTTGTCGGTTGAAATTAAAAAAGATAATGACGATTCGAGAGAGAATAGTGCGAAAAACAGAGACGCACTGAAACATTTTGATATGGTAAATGAGGTCCAAAACGAACAGAATTATCACTTTTACTTTCTAAGTCCTGAGGATTACGTCGTTTTTTTTCAAGCTATTCGCGAGAATAGATACCACAAATGGCAATCAAGTTTAATGAAAATGCTGAGTTAGTAAAGAGTAATTGTCTTCGGTTAGGATTTGAGCATTTCTGAATATATAGCTTGATTTTTTGGGAGTTACCGTAAATTAGCCTCTAACAGCCGCAAAAGAGATTGCGGTTACCGCAAGTTGCGGTTTTTCACTCTTAACTTTTGAGCTCAGCACCGCAAATTTGCGGTGACTTAAGTAAAAATATTTGAGATCATCGGTACTGTTTTCACGGACTTCACCGCAAAGTACCAAAATTGTTGCGGCAGGGCAATTTTTGAGCATATAATAAACTATGGATGCAACCGAAAATACGTCTGATGCTTCTGAGGATTTCAGTGTTGCCAAAAGCGAAAAAGCAAAAAGCCAGCCGCGTTTCCACGGAAAGTTTTTCAAAGCCGCATCACCATCCGATAAGGGAAAGAAGGCCGATAAGCCCGGATTGGTCGTTAATTTTACTGAGAACAAAGCGAGTCCTACTTTGACCGGCGATGATGCGCCGCTTGTTGATGTTAAGGTAACAAACCCCGTGACCTATCTGAAAAAGTGGTGGAAAAAGATCATCGGTAACGAAGGGATCATGTTGAAATTTTCCCTGAAAATAAAACCTCTCACGGCTTTTCTTCTGGTTGCTTTTGTTGTGTCCGGCGGAATAACAATAAATCTTTTAAATAGACTCCGGGATAAAAGCTCTGTTGCCCAATATATTCCTGCTTTCGGATATGCTGAGCCCGTCGAGCGTGCATTCAGCGGCCGGCTGGAATCGGACGGGAAAGGTAACTATTTCGTTATTACTGCAACTGAAGTGATAAGGGTTCAGAGCAATTTGGATCTTGAGCCATTTATGGGTGAAAATGTTTTGGTTAGCGGTTCATATAGTGATGCTGTTAAAACATTGAGTGTAACCCGGATCAAAAAATTATTATAAACACCTGCTGAGCGATTGATTAGATTAATTGTCTTCTGAATTATTAATATAATTAGATAATCTTAAAACTGATATGGCTAAAGTACAGTTCTCGGGAAAAGCAATAAAGAAAATGGAAGATTCAAATCTTTCTGAGAAGAAAGTGTTGGATGCCTATAAGGGCGGTGATGAGCAAAAGTGGAGTAACGGAAAAGGATTCAATTCAGTAAAGAAGTACCCGGGATATGAAATTGGTGTTGCTTATTTTAAAAATGATGAGGGAACTTCTATTATCACTTCAGTATGGAAAAGAAAAAGAAGATAATTTGACCCTATAATATATAAGAGGTAAAATATAAAGCAATGGGAGAAAGATATAACGGTTATCCTTTGCTTTTTACTGAGGATCCTGAACCAGAGATAGTCGAGCTAAACCAACGAGAGGATGAGGTTCTGTATGAGAGATTTGAAGGGAATGATGTCCTTAGCTGGAAAGTCGAAGGTGTTCACCCTGGAAGAAATCCGTTGGTTTTGGGACGTTTTCATGATGAAGAAGGTAGATTTGATGGATATTATCATGTAAAAGTGCTTGATGGTAAACCAAAAGAAATATTAGTATCTCCAGATAAAATGACTAAAAGGGAATAAACTGTAACTTTTTAAATAAATTGCCTTCGGCTTCGCCTTCGTAATTTTTATATCTTTTACTACTGTTTTCCATTTGTTTATTTTTTTAAACGCTGTTAATATTCTCACATTCTTGAGAAAGTGAGAATATTAGGATAAAGTGAATGTATGAATACCAAACGACTTCAAAAGATTGTAAAAGGTTTTTCGAATCATAGAAGAATTCAAATTATGGAACTTTTGGAAACTTATCCTGATTTATCTTTGTCTGACATTGCAAGCAGAACTAAGATTAATTTAAAAACAGCAGGTGAACACACAAGAAGACTTGATGCATCTGGTTTAATAGAAAAAAATTACAGGGGAAGAGATGTGATACATTCACTAACAATTTTAGGCAAGAACATTCTTACGTTCTTAAGAAAGTTAGAATGATTTGGAATCTCTGAATTTGACCCATTTTAAATATTGACGCTTTTTATTTCACGCGGTTTAATGGAGACATGAGTGACACCAATAAATTGTTTCAAAAAATTGTGAATGGCCAGAGTGCCATGAAGCAAGCAATCCTAAAAGAAGTAAAAAAGGTAGATAGTAAACTGAGTGGCAGGATGGATACTCTTGAACAGAAACTTGGCAAACTTGATAAAAAAATTGATAAAGGATTCAAGGAAGTTAATAACCGATTGGATAAGCAGGGAAAATCTTTAGCTTATCTGGAAGATGATGCTCCAACGGTTGAGGAATTTGATAAGCTGGAAGAAAGAGTTACCGAGATTGAGGATAAAGTGCTTCACGCTTGATTTGACATAAATTGCCTTTGCACCCAATTTTTTAATGGGTAATTATATCTTTTAACACTTTATTGAGCTTATTTCCATCCCACAATTCAACATTATTTGAAGATGCCAATTGTCTTGCACTTTTGGTAAATTTAGAGGTTGTGATGACCATAGCTCTGTCACATTTATAATGCTTTGTTGCTGCAACAGCTTCTTGAATTGCCTTATTGGTAACTGGCTTAGAGTATCTTTTTGCTTGTACCGCGATTTTTTCTCCTCCCTTTTTTATGATCAGATCAGCACCCTGGTCACCCGAAACAGGTGTTTTTACTACCAAGTGTCCAAGTTTTTTGAATAAATCTTGTAAAAGATCTTCGAATTCAATACCACTCAGATCATTTATTTTTCTACTAGAAAATTGGTTGGCAGAGGAACTTTTTCCCATTTTTAGTTCATTCTCGAAATTTTCAATCTCTTTTTGTTCTTCTTTTCTTTTTATTAAATCAATGATCTCTTCTTCCGGCAGGTCTTCGGTAGTAATATCCAGCTCTATAAATAATCGATTTAAAGTATAAGAAAATACCTCGTTGAAGTCCGTTTCGTACTCTCTGAGTGTTGGTATGGTGTCTTGGGTTTTCATTGCCGATAAACATGCTACAAAAGAAGTAACTACATCGTCTTTGGTAATAACATAACTTTCTGGTTCGTTAGATTTAGACTGTTTTAAATGAATAAATGTTGCTTCCCTGAGAGATCTGAATAAAGCTTCTTTCTGCGGACCCAGATTTATTGCTCTCAATTTCTTGTGTTTATTCAGAAGCAGATCAGTAAGTTCCTCGTAATTTAAGCTGATGTCATTCTTTTCAAATATTGCCAACAGTTTTGGATAATCACTAAATATGGTCAGCATCGATTCGAGCATGTCTTTGAATTGGCTATCCGGAGAGTCTACTTCCGGAAAACTCTGTTCTATTTCGATAATTTTATTACTGATAGTCATTTTTATATTATCAATATCATTTAACCTTATCGCATTGAGAATAAATGGTGCTTTAGGAATAATGGCAAGTGAGGCAAAGTGTGCATTCCCAACTCTTTCGATAAAAGATTTAAGAAAGTCTGTTTCAAGTTTTGCGATCTTCTCTTCCAGTTGTGTTATACGCAGTTTTTTTTCTTGTTCATTCTTTTTTATTTCATTTTTGATCTTTTCATAATTTTCTAAAGCAGAACTTTCTGAATCTTCTATGGAGATCTCTATACCATATTCACTTAAGAGCCTTTGGTTTAAAAGCGTAAAGGTGGACAACAGATCTTCTTCGGATGTTTCTTGATCCACTTCATCAATTAGTGTACGTATCAAAGCAAGTGTGATTTCATCCTGGGTTATCTCATAAAGATCAAGACTGCTTAGCCGGCTTTCTACTTTCGGTTTGACAATGTCTAGTAAATTCTCAAGGTGTTCAAGTGCTTTTTGTATTGCCATATCACGTTGGTTTGACATTGCCTTATTTTAGCAAATAGGAGTAAATAAAAATGGAGAATCTTACGGTATATGATCAAAATAAATATTACTCGAAACCAACCTACACATTTGACCCTATAGTGGATAAGGGTATATAATTTACCCATATTCATGGCAAAAAAGAACACTTCTGGTAGAGAGAATCTAGAGATATTTGCATAGATTGCAAAAGATGTTAGAAATATGTGAGAATACAGAAGAAAATGGAAATTATTACAGATAAGAAAAAACTTGTTGATCTGGTAACAGGTGCAAGAAAAGGAAAAGTTGTTTTGCCTCAATTTCAAAGATCATTTGTCTGGTCTTATGTAGATGTTGTTGATTTATTGGTTTCAATTTTTAATGGTTATTATGTAGGAAGCTTTTTAACTTTGAAGTGTGACAGTGAGAATGTACCCTTTGACTTTCGTACTATCGAGGGAGTTAATAAACAAAATGAAGATCTTAATCCAGAGGTGATGATACTGGATGGACAACAAAGGATTACTACACTTCATTATGTATTGTATGCGCCGGAAGAAATTACACTAAAGTACGCGAAATATCCTTATAGATTTTTTCTGAAACTTGATAGTTTGGTTAATGGTGATTTTGATAATGCAATTTATGGTATTAGATCAGACCAGTCAGAGAAATATATGTCACCCGAGTGGCAGTTCGAGAATAAAACCATTCCATTCACAACACTTCAGGACTTTCAATCTTGGGATTCTTGGCTTGATAGTTACCAAGATTGGCTGCGCTCAATAGATGAAGAACAGTACGAAAATTATGTTACCGCAGAGAGAGCAGACTGGAAGCAATCAATAAATGTATTTTTCGACATGGTTATACCAATAATCGAGATACCGAAAGTCAAAAGTGATGACGAAGACGGCGTAGCGGAAGTGTGCGCTATCTTTGAAAAAATTAACACAAAAGGTGTGAAATTATCGGTATTTGATTTGCTTACTGCCCGTCTTTTTAAATACAAAATTGACCTGCATAAGTTATGGGAGGAAACACTAGAAACTTATAATTTGATAGATGATTTTTCGGAGGGGGAAAGTAACCCATATGGTATTTTTATTTTGAGAATTATAGCGCTCATTAGAGGAGTCGATGTTAAAAGTAAAAATCTGATAAATTTGAAGCCAAATAACTTTGAGAATGATTGGGCGAACGCGTCAAAATATTTACACAAAGCACTAAAAAGATTGATATCAACTAACGACGACGGTTTCGGCGTTTTTGATAAAAAATGGATGCCATATCCACCACTTCTCCCTGTATTATCTTCAGTTTTGTACCTTATCGATAAAAATAATTATAATAATTCCGCCTATAAAGCAATTAAAAAGTGGTATTGGGGATCTGTATTTGGCGAGAGATATCAAAGCGCTGTTGAAAGCAAGACAACATCGGATTTTAGAGAGATATCTCGCTACCTATCTGGTGAAGAAGTAAGCATTAAACTGTTTACTGAAATAGATGCAAATATAACTCTTAACGAACTATATGAAGTGAAGAGTGTCAACAGGATCAATTCAATTTATAAAGGAGTGATGAACTTATTAGCAATTAACCAAGCAAGAGATTTCCTGTTGCATGATAGTATTGAATTTCATGAACTTGATGATCACCACATTTTCCCGAAAGCATATTTGGCCAAAATTAAAGATGAGGAAGATCAGGTAAAGTATAAAGATAATTTGATAAATACAATCGTGAATAAAACCCTGATAAGTTATAGTACAAATAGAAAAATAAGTAAAAAGAAACCATCCGATTATGTAAAGGATAATAATTTAATTGTTCAGGCTTCTGTTAAAAGTATTTTGAAACGTCACTTTATCAATCAGGAAGCGTACGAGGCTATGTGTATGAATGATTATGAAAAATTTGTTAATGAGAGGAGTAACGTGTTAGTTAAAAAGATTAAGTCGCTTCTCCAAATTTGATCCTTTACCTTTTCTTCTATTTAGTTTCTATTTTATGCATGCTATTCTTAGCCACCGATGCAGAGAGATTTGATCTACAAGATTGCAAAGAATGAATTTATATTAGGAGACGAGTCTTTGCATGGAGAAGAACACTGGAGTAGAGTGGAGAAAATTGGTATATATTTGTCTGAGTTGACCGGTGCGGATGTTGATGTGGTAAGGATATTCGCCTACTTACATGATTGTAAAAGAGAAAACGAAATGGAGGATCCCGGGCACGGGGAAAGAGCTGCTGAACTAGTCAAGAAATTGTCCGCGGAAGGTGTTTTGCAGCTAGGTGAGAAGAGTCTGTCGGAACTTATTTATGCTTGTTATCATCACAATAAAAAGAGTAAATCTTCTGAGAATATAAATATATTGACTTGTTGGGATAGTGACGCCTTAGATTTGTGGAGAATTGATATTGTTCCCGACCCTAATTGGCTAAATACGAAAGAAGCCAGAAGCAGAAAATTAATTAGCTTTTCCTATAAATTATTTGAAAAGTATAAAAAGTAAGACCCTAATAGTAAGTATGATGTGTATTAACATCTGAATTGACTCTTTATATATTGACGCTTTTTATTTCACGCGGTTTAATAAGGATATGGATGATGTAAAGAAAATGTTTCAAAAAATTGTGAATGGCCAGAGCGCCATGAAACAAGAGATACTTAAAGGAATTAAAAAAGTAGAGGATAAACTAACAAGCAGAATAGACGGACTTGAAAAGAAAACTGAAAAAGGATTCAAAGAAGTTAATAGCCGTTTAGATAAACAAGGAAAATCCTTAGCTTATCTGGAGGATGATGCTCCAACGGTTGAGGAATTTGATAAGCTGGAAAAAAGAGTTGCCAAGATTGAGCAAAAAGTGCTTCACGCTTGATTTAACATAAATTGCCTTCGGTGAAAATGGATATAATTTGACCTTTTTAAATATTGACGCTTACTATTTCATGCGGTTTAATAGGGATATGGCAGATAAATTCCTCACTGAAGAAGATATAGATCTTTTGGAATCAAGACTAAAAGAAGTTTTTGTGACAAAAGAAGACTTCACGGAATATAAAAGTGAACTCTTTGGTAAGTTGGACGAAATAATCAAAAATACCCGTGATACTAATGATGAAGTTGAACTTGTTGAAAATAGAATTACCACAATTGAGACAAAGTTAGCTTCATAAATTTTCCCAATTTGACCCCATAATGTGTTGGATGTAATATTGGGCTGATGAGTACGAAAATAGCACTTCTTATGTCCACTAATGATTGGGAGAAGATGAATATTTATCTTAAGCACTTGTCGAAGAATCAAAGGGCAGCTTGGAGAAATAATCTTAAATATAGCAAGCGATTTCTTGAAAGTATCGGCTATCCAATCAATTTATATTTCTTTCACAGAAATATAGTTAAATTCAGAGCAAATTGCGTTGGAATTTTCCAAAAAAAAGACAGAATGTGGCTGGATGGCGAGATACCTGAAGAGTATAAGTCTTCTAAGACTGAGTTTACGACAGCGGTTTATTTCGATAAACTGAAAAGGGTTAAAGATACACATATAAGTGAGTTTCCAAAGTGGGATGACCCCTCGGAAAGTTTTGAAAGAGGACAGCAGGGACTATTAAGAGTTGTAGATCTATTGGATATAGAAAATTGAAATGAAAATCTTTGGTGGTTTATTAATAATATTTGGTTCTGTTTGGACTTTATGGCGATTGCTGAAACAACCCGAGATGTTTAGGATCACTAGGCAAAACAAAAAAGATAAAGGTAAATTGTCAGGAATCATCACCTATATTTTTTCAGAAACTTTTGGGTTATGGCCTAGTTTATTGATCATTTATTTTGGATTGAAAATGACAATTCCCGGGATCTTGCCGATTTTTACTAAAGCCGTATATGCACTTATTTTTGCTTTACTTCTTTTGTTTTTCGGTTTAATATGAACAACTGAATTAACTTTCCTTCCAATTTGACCCCATAGTCTTATCTAAGTATAATATCCTATATTATGGAAAGATTGCACGGGGTTGAAGTGCTAAGAAATTATTCTTTCAAAGATACCTCATTACCTTATGAGATAGCTTTGGATAAATTATCTTTAAGAACACAGGCTGCAGTCGGAAAAAATATTGATGATCTGAGGGCTAAGCAAGATTATAATTCCCATCGAAAGAAAGCTCTTAGAGAATTGGATCAGTTGGAACAAATATTTGAAATAGATACAATACGCGGCGGTTTCTCTTTTAATGAGGATGAACTTAATGAAGTTTATGAGAGTATGGGTCACTTATCATATTCTGAGATCGTCAGAGGGTTCGGAGATGATATTCTTCCAAGGTTTTTTGGAGGAGTCTTGTCTGAACGTACGCCGGGAGCCACAATATCGGGATACTTGCTGGATATTACTCAAATTGTTAACCCGGATGTTGTCTCATACGAAGATAGTATAAGGGAAATGGCGAATTCTCTAAGAGGTACCAAAACTAACCCGTTTATGTTAGGTATCTGTTTTGATGATGCAATAAATTTGAGAGGAACAGCCACCTTACCTCATGAATTTTTTATGGATAGTGAAGAAGCGAAAAGATTTGTGCAGGTATATCGCAATTCAATTAATCCTATGGAAAGAAAAGAATTTAAACAGGGATTAGATTTAAAAATAGTTGCATTGTAATAAAAAGACTTACACATCCAGATTATTGAAATAAATTGTCTTCGAGTTCCTGACTTTTTAATTTGACCACTGTATCTAAAGTGTGACAAGATATAGATGTACTTAATGACAGATCTGAAGAATTTTTTCTCTAAATTCAAAACGAATAAAAAGCTGAAATATATTCTTATTTTCTATTGCGTAATTATTGTTTCCTTCCTCTTTTACAAAGCACTGAACGCCGATTTTAACTTTAATTTAGGAAAGATCGATGACTGGCAATTCACTCCTGATGTGACTTCTTCACTTTATGATCTTGATATAGGTAAATTTATGCGCAATTTGTCGGTTGTACAGTTTTTTGTGCTTATTGTTCTTCATTTTCTATATGCTCTTATACCGATAAACATTTTTTATCTGAATTATCGTTTTTTTGGATTTATTGTACGCAGGTTCAGAAAAGAGCTTAAATTCGGCAGCCGAAAGAATGTTGGCAGATCTATTCTTCTGCTTATTTTGGGAATTTTATCTGCCGGTGCCACAGTTTACTTATCTATACAAAGCAATTGGATCCTGCCTCCTGTTTTGGGTGCGGCAGTAATAGTATTAGCGTTAACACTTATTTATATAATCGTTTCCTCAATTTTATTGATTGTTAGAACACTGAACATAATTTACAGAAAGCTGGCTAATAAATCCCTTTTTGGCATGAAGAGGAAATGGCTGTGGAACTTTAGTAGTGTAGTATCTGTATTGCTAATATTGGTGTGGGTGGGATTAAATATATGGGAAATATTTTTCGGGATTGATCTTTTCAGTGCTACAAATATCACTCCGGTTGGTGGTGGTCTAACGTCGATGAGCGCACCCTCATTCGGTTCATCTACAGGTACTTTCAATCTATCGCCTGATAGTGCACTCATGCCGTCAGGGGGAGGAGGATTTAGCGGTAGAACCTCTGACAATATAGGCTTTTCTACAGGAGGAGCGAAGGATATAAATAACTTCAGGGAAAATATTAAAAATAAATACTTACCGCTTTTTACCGACGTGACTTATGAGGGACTTTTCTATGATTATTATTTTGATACTGGTCAGCAAGAGGAATGTGCTGAGCTTTTTTGTCCGTCGTATAGTTATGCACAATCTGCCGATCCGCTGTCAGGAGAGCCGCAATATTTCCTTTCGGTCGGCCTAAATTCCGGCATTAAACAATCTGATTTCCAAAGAAAGAAGCTCAATCTTGTTATTGTGATGGATATTTCCGGCTCTATGAGCTCGAGTTTTAATAGATATTACTACGATCGTAAAACTAACGAATATGATGCTGAAGAGGAAAGTAAAAGCAAGATGCAGGTTGCGAATGAATCGGTTGTTGCGTTGCTTGATCATTTAAATCCTCAGGACAGGTACGGAATGGTATTGTTTGACGGCAGTGCTTATCTGGCTAAACCACTGAGGCTTTTAGATACAACAGACCTGGAAAGTATAAAGGGTCACATTCTTGAGATATCTCCGCAGGGTTCTACGAACATGGAGGCGGGATATAAACTCGGTACTGAGGTTATTGAAGAATACTTGGATATAGACCCCGAGGAATATGAGAATAGGATAATCTTTTTGACCGATGCACAGCCCAACACCGGTGTTTTAAGCGAGGAAGGATTGGTAGGACTATCTCTAAATAATGCAGATAGGGGAATCTATACTACATTTATCGGGATCGGAGTGGATTTTAATACCGAGCTTATTGAAGCAATGACAAAGATAAAGGGTGCCAATTACTATTCTATTCACTCTGCTTCTGACTTTAAGTACAGAATGGATGAAGGTTTTGACTATATGGTCACACCTTTGGTTTTTGATCTTGTTTTAAAGCTTGATAGTCCTGGGTTTACTATTGATAAGGTATATGGATCTCCGGAGGCGAATCTGGCAACTGGGGAGATAATGAGAGTTAATACCTTATTCCCATCTGATAGCACATCGGAAGGTGTTAAGGGAGGAATTGTTCTTCTGAAATTATCTAAAAATACTGATTCGGCTGAGGAAGTGAGTTTGGAGGTTTCATACGAGGATCGATTGGGTCAGCTGCACAATAATGAAAAGAAAGCAAATATAACAGTTATGGACAGCGATTATTATCCCAATACTGGTGTACGAAAAGCAATATTGCTGACACGCTATGCAAATCTTTTGAAAAATTGGATACAAGATCAAAGATCAATATCTCAGCAAAACACTACTTATACAGAACCCTGTGTAAGTTCTGAGAGTGGTATTATTATTCCGGTTGAGAGAGAATTAAGTCGGTGGGAGAGAACTTCAGTTCCTTTAAAGGTAATGCCCGAATACAGGGACTTCTTTTTTACATTTAATAATTACTTCGTTCAGGAAATGCAATATTTGCAGGATCAGGATCTTGAACGGGAGGTGCAGGTTTTTGATCTTTTAATTAACAATTAAAGTGTGACATTGTACTTTTTTGTTCTTCTAGTTTGACCCTATAATATATTTGAGTTAAAATACTTGTAATGGAATGTATAAAATGGCTGAGAGAAAGATTTTTCAAAGGAATTCGCGAAGTGAATGAGGACTCTGGAGAGAAGGCTTTTGGAAGATTACCTGAGAATATTCAAGCTGATTTGACATCTGCAAACGTAGAGGACCGTATTAAAGCTGCCAACTGGCTGGCAGAACAGGAACTAACTGGAAAGATCAGTCGTGGCACTGGTTCAGCACAGAGTTTTGCTGCAGACGTAATAGCACAGAGAGAATTATCTTCAAAAAATACAAAAAGTTGATAGTTTTACAGATTAATTTCAAGGCCCTGTTTAAAGTTTTTAGACCTTAAGGTTTGGTAATTACTTTATTTTGTGGTATAATTTCCATGTGACAAGCAGATCGAAGGAATATATCTGCTTAAATAGATTTAACGTTTTGAGTAAATAAGATAAGGATACCCCAAATAGATTTAATTAATTAAAGTATCTTCATCAGCAAATTCATTATAAGTTTCTTCATTTAGGCAGTTATGTTTTTTTGATCTTAAGATCATGTATAAAAGACATTATCACAGTAGAAACAACAGAGGAGCAAACAACAAAAGAATTAATAATGCTAGTCAGGTAGTTAGTGCTATACGTGCTATTAAATCTCTTCCAAAGGAAAGTATAAGTGATGACTCCGATAAATTCATTCCATTGAATGAATTTAAAGACTTTGCAATATCGGACAGATTGAAGTTAAACATACAAAACAAAAGATATGAACTTCCTACTCCGATCCAGGACAAGGCTATTCCCTCTATTCTTGATGGGCGAGATATTATTGGAATTGCCAATACCGGAACCGGAAAAACCGCAGCTTTTCTCATTCCTCTAATTGAAAAGGTTTCAAGAGATCCCAGTCAAAAAGTAATTATTATTTTACCGACAAGAGAGCTCGCGGATCAGACCAGCGACGAGTTGTATGGATTTACATACGGAACACCGGTAAGCTGGACAGTGTGTGTAGGAGGGAAAAATATGGTAAAGCAAATTAACGACCTGGAAAAAGGACCAAATTTTGTAATAGGAACACCGGGAAGACTTCTTGATCTGTCCAAGAAAGGCTTTTTGAATTTAAGAGAATTTGGAAATGTTGTACTCGACGAGGCTGACAGAATGGTTGATATGGGCTTTATTCGAGATATTAGATATTTTATTGCCAATCTACCGAAAGACCGTCAGTCTTTGTTTTTCTCTGCAACCATTCCACCAAAAGTGGGAGAGATCTTGAAAAATTTTGTATCAGATCCGGTGACGATATCTGTTAAAAAAAGTGATGCAATTTCCAATATAGATCACGAGCTGATAAATGTTAACAATAAAGCAGCCAAGTTCAAAAAACTCAGCGATCTATTAAGAAGAGATGAACTGGAAAAAGTACTGATTTTTGGGCGTACAAAATGGGGTGTGCAAAAGCTTTCCAATGAACTTTATAAGAAAGGTTTCAATACGGGTGCGATACATGGGAACAAAAACCAATCGCAACGACAAAGAGTACTTGATGATTTTAAGGCTGGAAGGATCAGGATCATGATCGCAACAGATGTTTTGTCAAGAGGAATAGATGTTGATGACATTAGTCATGTAATTAACTATGACCTCCCGGGTTCGTATGAGGATTATATTCACAGGATCGGGCGTACTGGACGGGCGAAAAAAAACGGAGTAGCGCTGACTTTTGTAGAAAATTGAATATTATTGCTTGTTCTTGCATGGCGATTTGCTATTATAATGATTTACGCGTATACTTCAGTTTGGTTAATGAAGTATTACGAAAAGCCGAATTCTTCGGGTAAATATAACATATATAATTTATAAAAATGAACAATTACAGATCTGACAGAGATAGAGGAAGAAACTTCAGAAGAAACTCCGATGATAGAGGAGGAAGACGTGAAATGTTTGATGCCGTTTGTGCTAACTGTGGAAACGATTGCAAAATTCCTTTCCAGCCACGAAATGATAAACCTGTATACTGCAGTGATTGTTTTGAAAAAATGGGTGGCGGTGATGATAGGAATTCAGGGAGGAGATCCCGACGCGATGACTCACGAAGGACAAGCACGAGCGGATTTAGATCTGGCGGTTTTGATAAGAATGAATTCGAGAAACTCAATAAAGGTATAGAAGCGATGAATAAAAAGCTTGACAAGATAATAATATTGCTTTCTCCTGCCGACGTTAAAGAAAAGTCAGAACCGGAAGCTAAAAAGAAAAAAGAAGCACCAAAAGAAAAAGCTCTAAAAACCAAAAAACCTGCAAAGAAAGAAAAAAAGGAAAGTAAATAAATTTTCTTATCTTCATATTTAAACTAATTTTTTTTGACCAAAGCTAAAAAGTTGACCGAAAGTTACTTATAAAACTACACGTCCAATAAGAATAATTTAGTCAATTAAATTAGCATTATTTATGGTAATATTGAATTATCATTAACGAACAAACTACCGAGAAACTAATTGAACAATTTGAAAAAAAGGGAGGTCGGATCAATAGATACTACCTTTCAAGACCTATATTGAAAGGCCCGGCTCTTGTATATCTTAAAGGTTGGTACCGCGGCAGCAATCTTCGCGATGCAGTTATCAGAGCCCTGAAAAAAGATTAACTTCCATTATATAAAATATTAATTATCTGATCCTGCTCTTTCTAAAGACAATTTGTAGTTTGACCGAAGGATAGGGCAAAGGTAAAATAACATGCAGATGTCAAAGCATTACCCCCCTTCGTCTTTAGTCATACTAAAGACTACGGAAGGGCAGGCAATCCAAAACATACAATTATGAGCAAATACTATAATCCTAAAAGAGGAAGTGATTGGAATTACGGAGGCAGGAACTGGAAACTGAGCCGATCAAAGCTTGAACTTTTTCTTGAATGTCCAAAGTGTTTTTATCTTGATAATAAGTTGGGGACCAAAAGACCTCCCGGGTATCCCTTTAACTTAAATACAGCTGTTGATACTCTTTTGAAAAAGGAATTCGATATCTTGCGTGCAAAAGGAGAAAAACATCCTTTGCAGAAAGAATATGGAGTGGATGCAGTTCCTGTTCCACATGAGGATTTGGATGAGTGGCGGGATAATTTTAAAGGTGTCGCAATCACTCACGAAAAAACTGGGATGATCGTCACTGGAGCGATCGATGATCTTTGGATCGATTCCAATGACAACTATATCGTTGTAGATTATAAATCGACTTCGACAGACGAACAAATTACGGAGCTTACAAAGGACCATCATGAAAGCTATAAAAGGCAGATGGAGATATATCAGTGGCTGCTTCGGCAAAAGGGATATAAAGTCTCTGACAAAGGATATTTTGTTTACTGTAATGGGCGCACTGATGTTGAGGCATTTGATGGGAAGATCGAGTTTGATGTTACGTTGATCGAGTATGTTGGAGATGACAGTTGGGTTGAGAATACCATTATTGCAGCCCATAAATGTTTGGAGTCGGATGATATCCCTAAGTCCGATGAAGACTGTGATTATTGTGCCTATCGTAAAACTGTCGAGAAATTAGAAAAATAAGATAAATATACACTTCGTTAACAATAAAAGAATAAAATTGAGTTAAAATGATTTAATGACAGAGGAAATAGGTAATGGTGACTTTGAGGATAAAAAGATTACACGAAGGCAATTTCTAAAGTTGGTTGGTGCTTCTACAGGTGCTGCAATCATGTCAAATTCACTTCTTGGTGAAGTTATAGCCAGCAAAGAAACCGAACTGAAGAAGATAGAAGATGCCTATTCTGAATATAGCATCTCTTGGAAGGCAAGGCCATGGGTGTGGGCAAATTTAGCTATAGCACGTGAGCATATCGATGGAATCCAAATTAAACCAGGTGAAGAGATCTCTTTGAATGATCTTTTAGATTTTGACGAGATGGAAGCGGCATCTCGGGTTAATACAGATCCAAGTGAAGGTTACGTTGCTGCACAGATGTCTACAAAAATTGATGGTTGGGGATATGGACTTTGTCTTGCAGCCACTGCTCTATATCGGGCTGCTTTGGAATCTCCTTTGGAAATTACAGAAAGAGGGACGCATTATGATATTTATCCTAGTTATTTTAAAGATAGGCCAATAGGTACTGATGCGGCTGTCTACAAACCGGAGGTTGATGATGATTTACCTGAAACTGATCTGAAATTAAGAAATCCGACTGATAAATTAATAACACTGAAATTTGGTGTCTTTAGTGCTGATGGAGAAGAAATTGAGGTTCCCGATAGAGAAATATCCGAAATTTGGTATAAAGCTACATACTTGGATCATTTAGTAAAAATATTAAGACGTAGATTGGGTAAGATGACTGGGGTTAATATGCCTGAACAGTATTTTCCGGAGCATACATTCGGGAATAGGAATATATTGGTCAGGGCAGCTTTTTCGGGTGAAAGTATTGACTATAATGTAAACATTAGTGATGTTAGGAAAATCGTATCTTCTGATCCAAACACAGCTTCTCAATACACGTTTGACCGTAAACTGGTTATTAACGAAGGAGCGGAGACAAAGAATATCAGTGAATTGCATATATCTCAGTATAGAAATACCTGATACATTCTATAAATAAAAATAACTCCGTTTTGTAAGATGGCTTAACTGTAAAAGCAAGAGTGTTGAAAATATCTAACCTGATGATAAAAAACTTGTACTTCTTGATAGAATTCATTAAAAGATATATAGAATCATTACTGAAATTAAGGAGGTGAGAATTTATGGCAGTGAAAAAAAGTGAGAATAAACCAAATCTCCAGCAGGTAAGTATAAACCTGGACACAACACCGGTTTTGTATACGGATAATATCAATCTTAATGTTAACCCGGACGGTGTTGTTTTGGATGTTATGCAACGCTTAGGTCCGACCAACCAGACTCGCATTGTATCAAGAGTTGGTATGAGCCGTGATCATGCTAAAAAGTTTGTCGAAAAATTAGGAAAACTTCTCCTAAAGTCGGAAGGAAAGCTGGCAACCGGAAAGAGCATATTGAATTAGATATTATTTTGGTGAAGAAATCTCTTTAATATCAAAATTAGACAATTTATTCAAAAATGAATAAAAAGCCAATGAAGGAAGTGAAATTAGCCAGAAAATCACTAGAATTATTCTGATCGTATTAGCCCCTTCCGGTGCTTGCGGGAAGAAAGTGCTGACCAAAGCTGCGACCAGAAGGACAGTTATAAGAATGATTCGTAACTTTAACTTGTTGAACTTTTGTACGTTTCTAAAAAGTTTTTTTGTCAGAGGTTTTAATATAGAGCTGATAACATATAGAGGTGTAGTGATCCATAAATAAGCTTTTATAATATCATTTTCATCAGCTTCAAAAGTATCAGGTATACCAAAAAAATTGAAAATATTTGCAAATCTACTGAAGTCGCCATCTCCTGATAGATTGACAACAAAGACAATGATGAATGCGAAGGAGATTAAGATAGATGCTGTCAATATATTAAATGATAAATAACTGATCAAAAGCTGAAATGCCCTAAGAATTACAGGTGCGAAATGGCTTTGTGAGTAAGTTGGTACTTTTTTGATCGTCGACATAGATGGTTCTAAAATAATTTTATAGGTTTTTTGTGTTTATCAAAAGTCTTAAGTGCACTGAACGTGATAATAAGTAAATTATTTTACTTTCATAAAAAATAAAAACTTTTGATAGTTAACCTTTCAGATATACATTTGGGATATAATAATTACAACAACTCTAACGGTTTGAATGCTGTTATTGGGCTGTTACTATATAAGTCATGAACAATAAAATTAAATGTCCCTTCTGCAATAGATCTTTTGAGCCGACTGAGGCCTACAAACACGAGTTGGAGGAAAAACTGCTTCAGGAAACTCAGCAGCAGCACAAAAAAGATATTGAGGTAATTAAGCTGAAAATTGAAAAAGAAGCCAGTGAAAAAGCACAAAAGGATCTGTCGGCTGAGCGTGAGAGAGGTAAAAAGCTGACCGGTCAGATCGACAAACTGCTTTCTGAGATCAGAAACTTGAGGCAAAAGGATGAAGAACGGGAAATTGAGATGAAGAAAAAACTTCTCGCAGAAGAAGAAAAAATTAAGGAAGAGCAAAGAAAGAAAAGTGAGGAAGCGCACAAGCTGACAGATATGGAAAAGGATAAGAAATTAAATGAAGCTTTGGAGCAGATCGAGACACTGAAAGCGAAAATCCAAAAAGGTTCTCAGCAGACACAAGGTGAAGTTTTAGAGCTTGAGATCGAGGAAAAATTGAAACAGGAATTCCCCAGCGATCAGATCACGGAAATTAAAAAAGGACAAAGAGGTGCTGACGTGTCCCAGATTGTTGTTGATAAAAATGGGAAAAAATGCGGAAAGATCTTGTGGGAAAGTAAAAACGCAAAATGGTCGAATAGCTGGATCTCAAAGCTGAAAGAAGACCAAAGACAGGCAAAAGCGGATGTAGCAATTCTCGTCAGCGTTCATCTTCCGGAAAATGTCGAATATTACAGCCGGATAAAAGGCGTGTGGGTGTGTTCGTGGAAAGTGTTTCTTCAGCTTGCTTATTCTCTCCGGTTCACGCTTATTTCACTCAACTTTGAAAAACAAACCAAGGTCGGGATCGATCAGAAAATGCAGATACTTTATGAATACTTGACAGGGAACGAGTTCAAAGGAAGGATCGAGGGGATTGTAGAAAGCTTTTCTTCCCTGCAGGAAGAGATGGAGCGGGAGAAGCGCTGGTTCTCTACAAAATGGGCAAGACAAGAAAAAGAGATCAGAAAAGTTCTTGATCATACTCACGGGATGTATGGGGACCTGCAGGGAGTTATCGGGAAATCATTACCAGAAATAAAGACGCTTTCCCTGCCTGAAAGCAGTGACGAAAGTTAATTTGCTTTAATCCAATAGCCAAAAGTGTAAGAGGTAACTTTAGTATCTTATTTTGCCAAAGCAATGATTATTGTGCCGATGGTCATTAGTACCGCTCCGAATGCAACTTGCACGGTTATCCTTTCGCTTAAGATTATACCTGCAAAGACGATTGTCAGCACCAGACTTAGTTTGTCTATTGGAACAACTTTGCTTGCTTCACCGATCTTTAAGGCATAGAAATAAAAAAGCCAGGAAATTCCCGTCGCTATTCCTGAGAGGATCAAAAATATCCAAGATCTTTTTCCTATTGAAGAAAGCAGTGGCAGCTTTTTTTGGAATAGAACAATTCCCCAGGTAAAAATCAGAATTACCGTGGTTCTTATTGCGGTTGCTAGGTTACTGTCAACATTTTCTATACCGATCTTTGCAAGTATTGCCACCAATGCGGCAAATATTGCTGAAAGAAAAGCTGCGATGTACCAAGTCATTAACAGTATTTTAATTTATTTTTATGAAAGATATAAGTCTATCTTTTTATTGGGGAGGAAGTTGTTTCATCAAAACACTCTGGTATAAGATATGTCGAAAAGTCGGGATGATCTTCAAAAAGACTGCACATTATTACACCGTTCCCGTCAGCTACAATTTTTACTTCACCATTATCTTTTACTGCAAATACATAACCTCCTCCTGCCGGTGCAGATACTGGGACAACTCCGCCTTCAATGTATTTTCCCAAGTGTTTAAAAATTACGACCTTCATGTCTGTCAGATCTAATCCCTTTTTAATTAAAGCTTGCTTGATCAGTTCCGAGTCACCTTCGATATCACATTCTCCTCTAAAGTAAGCCCATTCTTCACAGGAGTAATCTTTCAGGTTGCACATTCCGAATTGGCTTCCGTCTGACTCTGTAATGATCTCCAGTTCTCCTCCATTTTCTTCACAGTACACTGAAGCAGGGTTTGCCATTCCTGCAGAAGGTTGATCTTGGTCGGCTTGTCTAGCTATTGGAGTGGGAGTAGGCACGGTTTCCAGTGGCTTTTCATTTGATCTTTTATTAGCAATTACTAGAAATATCACCAAAAGAGAGGAAAATATCGGGATTATCCAGACTAATTTTTTCATATATGTATTTTATCACTTGTGTAAATATCATGTGAGTAGTACTGTTTTTGTTTCTTGTGTTAAAAAATTTTAAAAAGGCTTTTAATCTGATGAATGTGTTGTAGTAAAATACATTTGGAATGAGAGCATCAGCAATAATTGTCAAAAAAAATAAGATACTTTTGATACATCGTTTTAAAAAGGGAAAAGAATATTGGGTATTTCCCGGAGGAAATATCGAAGAAGGAGAAAAGAAAATTGAGGCAATAAAGCGTGAGGTATTAGAAGAAACAAGCTTAGCAGTCACAAGCTGCAGATATAGTTTTGATTATAAAGATGAGGATGGTGAGTGCAATCCTGTGTTCACTTGTGAAGTTGAGGGTGGTGAGCCAAGATTAGCTGAAGGCGCTCCTGAGGCTGAAGCTGCTACGGACACAAATTGGTATAAACCGGAATGGATAGATATAGAAGGATCGCTTAAGCTCAAGATCTATCCAGAGGAGGGAATTAGAGTTATTAGATCTTTGCTTAGGAAATAAAACTAAATGTTATTTATTAATACTTACAATTTAAAAAGGTTTCTGGCAAATTCAGAGGTGTTCGAGTGAAAGCTGTGCTGGTTGGAAGTTTTTATTATAATAAATCGCTTTTTCGAATTCCTGCCTTGCAGCCTCAATCCTTCCTTGTTTAAGATATATTTCACCTCTAATTTGGTAAAATTCTGAAAAAGCACGGTTTCCATTGTTTAAAATATTTTCTATCCTTGGCAAAAGCTCAACATACCTGCCTAGTTTTTGATATGCCAGAAGTGGTTCTATCTGATACCATAAAGTTCTGAATGGAAGTTTGCTTTCCACTTTTTCAAAAATTTCTATAGACTTTTGACAATCTCCTATTTCGTAATAGGCAACAGATAGTGAAAATTGTAAATATTTATCCTCGGGATTTTTTACAGCTTCTTTTTTCAGATATTCTACGGCATTTTGCCAAGCGATCATTTCATCTATATTTTCTCCGATTATTGATCCAACCAGCTTTTCTTGACCGGGTTTAACCAAAACCAGATATTCAAATCCGTACGGCTTCCAAAGCTGCAAGAATTCATCGTAATCATATTTTAAACCCTTGCCTTGCAGGGAATCATTTTGTATCAAATAACCTCTTTTATCATTGTATCCATAGACAACACGGAAATGGCCAATATCTTCATTGGTTTTGGTCAAGGTCCTTGTAATGACAGGTATGTTATTTGCAACAAATTTCTTAACGATCTCAATAGTACCAACAGGTCTATGAAAGGGGATAAAGCCGAAGTCTTTTGATTTTTCAGCTAGTTCTGCAAGGGTTACAGATTTGTCGTCGTTGTCCCCATTTGGTATTTGATAAGGGCGCAGTTCGTCCCCGAGAGCTTTTTGACTTACATTAATACAATAGAAAGAAAGTGCCATCGATAGTGATGCGGGACCGCAGTTGTTGAAAGTCTGAAAGCTATGCGAGCCTCCTTTTATCTGATAGCTTTCTGGTATCACCCCATATAAAGGAATGGGTGAAGATGTGATAGCTGATGATTGAAAATTACTTGATGTGAGATCAACAATTTTTTCAAAATTTGAGTAATTTAATCTAACAATTTGATTGTCTTTATAAACATGGAGGAAGAATGAAAAAAGCACCAGAATAATAAAAGTCATCCCAATTGTCAGTAATTCTTTTTTGTTTTTCTTATCTTTTGTTTTTAGATTATTAAATTCTCTCAATATTTCGGCCATATCTATATATTAACATGTATTACCGGTTCGAATAAGAGGATTGTTATATTAGTTTTTCGTTTTGGAGATATTCAACTACTCCTTTGTAGATAGCTTTGGCAGATATTTCAGGGTGGTTGGTAAGGAAGGCCCTGTCGGAGCTGTTAGTGAGAAAACCTGTTTCAATTATCACTGCTGTGGTCATCGGATGTATCGCATGATCATATCTCCACCAGGAAAATGCGTAATAACCGCGCATATTACGTGTGATATTGGGATCCAGTGATAATCCGGTGTCTGTTTTATAATATTTGTCGATTGAGCTGATCAGACTCTCTGCGTTTCCTGTGAGGTCTCTCCAAGGACCAGTGATCTTGTAACCGGATTTTTCTGTATCTTCACTGCCGTCGGCATGGATAGCTATAAATACATCAGACCAATATTTTTCGGGAACGGTAGCTGGCAGAAGCTCAACGAATATCCCGTCAGCCTTAAGCAAGTTCTCGATCTCTCTTGCTATTGTGAGATTAACTTCCCATTCGTCGTAGCCGCCAGCACTTGCTCCGTCACTTGTCCTTAGTTTTTTAAGTTCTTCGGGAAGATCATCATTTTTGAAATGACCCACCTGAATAGCAACCTTTGCAGGTAGATCAGGTCGGCTCCAGTCTGAAAGCCAGGACAGAACCCCGCTTGGCACACTTTCCTCACTGGTTGAAATAGCGGGGGCTCCCTGTATACTATCTTTCGGAGAAGAAAAATAAGAAATTATTCCTGCAGTGGTCAAAAATAATATAAATAGTACAAAAATCACTTTTCTCATAGAAGTTACGATATTAGCACAGTTTTCTTAAGATTACCTGACTGTGTTTTCACGGACTTTTCTTGTTGGGATTATTGTGCAATACTGAAGAGCATGAAAAATCTTAAAAATGACTTACAAATAAGCAAAGGATCGATCATAATTATGATCTTGGTTGTTGTAGCTTTTTTTGCAACAGCAGGGATCGCTTATTATTTAATGGCTTATGGTCAAAAAAGTGGGGTTGATAAGTTTGTGAGCAGTAATGTTATCAGAAAAGACACATCTTCTATAAATAGTAATGACATTGAAAACTTAACTCCTACCCCAATATCAAAAAGTTTTCCTTTTGAGGAGATGACACTCCCGTCTCTTCGGAGACGTAATTATAAAAGCAGTCTGGGGGAATTGCAAAAACTTGCAGATAAAAATAACTTTTCTTCGTATTTGACAAGCTACGATTCTGACGGTCTTAGGATAAATGGCTATCTCACAATACCTCACGGACAGATCCCGGAGGGAGGTTGGCCTGCGGTGGTATTCGTACACGGATACATTCCTCCACAAGAGTATGAAACGACAAAAAACTATGTTAGCTATGCTGATGCTTTGGCTGATTATGGCTTGGTTGTTTTTAAAATTGATCTCAGGGGGCATGGTCAAAGTGAAGGGGAACCGATGGGTGCATACTATTCGGAAAGCTATGTTGTTGACACCTTAAATGCATACAGAGCTTTGCAAAAAAGCGATTTTGTTAACCCAGACAAAATTGGTCTTTGGGGACATTCAATGGGTGGTAACGTCGTTTTTCGAAGTAAAGTTGTAATACCAGAAATTCAGAAGGTAGTGATATGGGCTGGAGCTGTGTTTACCTATGAGGATTTTTCTGAGTATAAGATCGAAGATAATAGTTACCAGCCACCACCCCAAGAATCGGAGAGAATAAAAAGGAGAGAAGAGCTTTTTGATAATTATGGAGAATTTGATCCTAATAGTGAATTTTGGAAACAGATTGTGCCGACAAATTATCTCGAAGATATATCCGGTGATTTTCAAATTCATCACGCGATTGACGATAATATAGTGAGCATTGAATATAGCAGGAATTTGGAAAAGATATTTGATGCTGACGGGATAGAAAATCAGCTCTATGAATATAGAAGTGGTGGACATAATATCACTAGCAGTAGTTTTGATTTAGCAATGCAACGATCTGCAGACTTTTTGACAAGTTATTAAATGAAAAAAGATTACGGGGGAGTAGTGTGGACAGATCATGCACTAGAGAGAATGCGTGACAGGGGAATAAAACAGGGAGATGCATGGGCAACTTTTAGAAGTCCTCATTCCAGCAAGAATGCTTCAACTAAAGATGCGTATATATATTATAAAACTTTCGGGAGTGAAAAGATCGAGGTTGTAGCAAAAAAGGATGAGGATAAATGGATAATTATTTCTGTATGGTCTAAAAAACTGGAAAAGCAGAAAAACAAGAGCATTTTTAGTTTTATAAAAAAACTTTTTAAATGATCGTAAAAAGATCAATAGATAACTTAGAGTTGAAATTCTCCTTAATAGAAAAAATTCTGACTTTCCATACGGATTTTCATATTCATATTAAAAATATTAAGTCTATTAAAGAAGGCAAACTATCCCCATGGAGACGCTTTTTGGGTTTTCGCTGTCCCGGAACCTTTTTGCCTGGAGTATTCAAATTGGGAACATATTATACAAAGGAAGGCAGAGAATTTTGGTTTTGGTTAAGGAATAAAAAATATGAATATACAATTGAACTGAAGGATGAAAAGTATGAACGTTTGATCATTTCAACAAATAAAAAATTGTCACTAAATCTTAAACAGAAAAAGAGACAGTTGGAATACATATTGAATAGCTGAAACTTTGTGGTAAATTATTACTGTAAAAAGGAGGTGATCAATTTGAAAGGTTTTGTAGATAATATAGAAAAACTGACATTAAAAAACAATAACTTCAGAAAAGTACTTTTTACTGGTAAATTCTGCCAGCTTGTGGTCATGAGCTTAAAACCCGGTGAGGAAATTGGAATGGAAGTTCATCCTGATGTAGATCAATTCTTCCGGATCGATAGTGGTATGGGAAAAGTGATAATGGGGAGGGAAGAAAAAAGATTGAAGGACGGTTCTGCGATCGTTGTTCCTGCTGGAACAAAACATAATATTGTTAATACCAGTAAGACTGATGATCTGAAACTTTATACCGTATATTCGCCACCCAATCATCCAAAAGGTACGGTTCATAAAACTTACGAGGAAGCTGAAGAGTATGAGAAAAAGCATCACTCATGATTTGTTTTTGGAAAACAAATCGTAGGAGTCGTTTTGGCGTGTTATTATTGGGTTGTGATATGACTTAAGGTTATATTTTCAATGAGATCTCAAGCTTCGTTTAAGATGTGGTATTCTGTTGAAAAGCCCAATCAAGATCAACAGCAATGTTTGTAATCTTTACTTGACAAAATGTAATGTTTGTATTACATTTTATATATGGATCTTACTTCTGAGCAATTTGAAAAGATAAGAAAAATATTAACATTTCTCGAGATAATAGTTGTATTATTGGCAGTGAATTTTAACTCTGCTCTTATTGCGATCTTTGGGATCGGTTTCGGGATGTTTATTTTGACTTTTCTTAAAAGCAGCGTGAAGGATAAATTGATTGACGAAAGAATAGAAAGTATCGCAAACCGTGCTGCGATGGTGTCTTTCAGGGTGATGCTTCCAATTCTTGGATTGACCTCGGTAGCTCTTTTGGTTAGTGCCGGAAAAGAGGAATTCTATTTCCTGCATGGATTGGGAGTCATCCTTTCTTATATTACTTGTTTAGGACTTTTTATTTATTTAGTGACTTATTATTACTTTAACAAAAAATATGGGGGATGATGATACAAAACAAGATAAAAGTTTACAGAGCAATGAATGAAATGACCCAAGAGGATCTAGCAAAAAAGGTTGGAGTCGTTCGTCAGACGATCCATGCGATCGAGAATAACAAATATGTTCCATCACTTTCTTTAGCTTTCAAAATTGCCGGTGAGTTTGGTGTTGATATCAATGAGGTTTTTCAATTTCAGAAATCATGAAAAAGTTGATCACAAAGTACAGAAACTGGTTTTTTTACTGGGCAGCTGTGGGAGTAGGATTTTTCATACTTTTCTTTTTGGTCACCAGCAGCTGGATCGGTGTGAGCGTTAAGGAAAAATGTCTTATCGCTACCGCCAGGTATGAAAAAGAGGATTGTGTGTTTGCATTGATGGATCAGCTGCAGGATGAGAACACAACATATCGTGAAAAAAATTATGCGATATGGGCATTGGGACAGTTGGGAGATGATAGAGCATTGTCTATTTTGGAAAATATGTATACTGGTATAATTCCTGATAGAGAACCGTACGATGACGGCATAAGCCAGTATGAGCTGAAAAAAGCAATCAAGTTAATAGATGACGGTTTCAATGCTACTGCTTTTGTGTGGAGATGATCATATTGGCATTTTAACGGTGAAGATCGATCCTTTTCCAATTTTACTTTCCACCTCGATCTTTCCTTCATGTTTTTCTACTATGATCTTTGCCAGAGATAGTCCTAAACCGAAACCTTCTGCTTTAATTTTTGATCTTGAAGACTCAACACGATAAAACCTTTCAAATATTTTTTCCAAGTGTTTTTCTGCAATACCTATCCCTGTGTCCTTTACTATTATTAATAGTACTCTTAAGTTCTTGCTTAGCTTTGATATGATAGATACTTTTCCGCCTTTGGGAGTATATTTTATTGCGTTGTCTAAAAGGATCGAGATCAGCTTTGCGATCTTTTCTTCATCTGCCTTGATATATACAAGAGAAAGTTTATTGGCGATTTTTATGTTTTTTGCTTTGGCTTGTTTTTCGAATTTTTCAACCTCTCTTCTAATAACTTCTTTCGTGTTAACCCTTTGTTTTTTTAAATTAGCTTCCTCAATTCGAGCCAATGCAAGCAATTCATTCGTAAGTATCTTCAGATCATCGATATCATCCAGACTTTCCTGAAGAGTTCTTTTTGCCTCTTTTAAGTTAAGCTTTTTGTCTCTTAAAGAAACCTCAATAGATGTTTTTAGTGCTGTTATTGGAGTTTTAAGTTCATGTGACGCATCAGCTACAAATCTTTTTTGTTCATCCATTGTATGCTCGATCGGTTCAAGGGTTTTTCCTGCCAAGTAATGCCCAAGCATTGAAGATAGTACAAAAAGGAAACCATTTGCATAAATAAGAATAAGGAAAATTCTATTTCTTGCTGATTCAAGATCACTTCTGAAATACTCATGAACAGGACCTTCTATTCTAAAGTATTGAGGAGTTTCTTTAGATAATCTATTCTCAATAGTTATAAGCCTATTTTTGAATTCTCTTGAAACCTCATTATAAATAAATGCACTAAAAGTGAAACTCATTAACATTATTATCAGTACATACCAAGCAGTGAGTTCGAGTCTTGCTCTTTTGAACATCTTTTTACCTTTAAACAAATTTACACTTAACTAAGTTTTTTACTCTGACACCTTGTAACCGAAACCTCTAACTGTTTCAATGATCTTAGACTTACCTTTGAAGGGTTTTTCCAGTTTACCTCTTAAGTATCCGATATATACCTCAACTGTATTGGGAAGTACATCAGAATCGTAGTCCCATACATGCTCGATGATTTGATCTTTGGTCACTACTTTTCCTTTGTTTCTCAAAAGATATTCCAAAAGAGATAGTTCAGTTTTACTAAGTTCGATAAGTATTTTCCCTCTTTTGACCTCGAGATTTTTGGTGTTTAGAGTAAGGTCTTTCGTTTGCAGGACACTGTCAAGGGTTTGCTTTGGTCTTCTTGACAAAGCCCTGACTCGTGCAAGAAGTTCGGTAAAAGAAAAAGGCTTTGGTAAGTAGTCATCAGCCCCAGAATTCAAACCTTCCACTTTTTCGTTCACAGAATCTCTCGCTGTAAGTATCAAAATGGGAGTGTGTATATTTTCGGCTCTTAAGTTCTTGCAAATAGTCAGCCCGTCAATTTTTGGAAGCATCAGATCAAGGATGATGACATCATAATTTTCAGTTGATGCAAGGTCATAACCAGACTCGCCATCGAAGGCCACATCAACAGCAAAAGTTTCCTGTTCAAGACCCCGTCTTATAGAGTTGGCGATCTTATATTCGTCCTCAACTATGAGAATTCTCATTTTTGTTTAACAAGCGATTTGTTGTAGCAGATAGTTGGGAAGGATTTAGTGGTGAAATAAGATCTATTGCTTACAACTTATCTTAAAAATTTGTAAATATAGTATAAACCATTTCTGAGAAAAAACTGAGAGAATTTTATGTAAGAGAAATTGCCTATTTGTATTTTTAAAAAATTTGTTACAATGTCTAATATGGCAGCCAATAAAAAAACGTCCACGAAAAAGGTAACAAAAAAAACAAGTACTAAAAAAACCAAAACAATTGCTGATAATACAAAAAAGTCAGAATCAAAAGGGTATGGGATTAAAAGCAGTGAAAAAAGTGTTTTGAAGAGTAAAAGATACATTGCTTTAGTATTTTTTTTGATTGTTGCTGGGACACTGTATCTTCTTCGCGGTCAGTATCTTGCAGCCTTAGTAAATGGTACTCCAATAACAAGATTTTCAGTACTGAAGCTTTTGGAGGATCAGTCCGGACAGCAAATTCTAGACCAGCTTGTAAATGAATCTTTGATAAAACAAGCTGCCAACAAGCAAAATATTGAGATCTTAGAAACTGATATAGATAAAGAGATCGATAGTATTTCCAAAAATATTGAAAGTCAGGGACAGAACTTGAATGATCTTCTGGCAATGCAGGGAATGACAATGGAGGATTTGAGAGAAAGAATTGATACACAGCTTACATTAGAGAGATTACTGGAGGATAGGATTGGTGTAGAAAAACAGGAAGTTGATGATTATATCGAAAAGTATAGCGATTCAATTCCCGAGGACATGAGTGCAGAAGAGATAGAAGATCTTGCTCGTGAGCAGCTTGTGCAAAAAAAACTTCAAACAGAGATAACGAAGTACTTAGAAGAACTTCAATCAGAAGCAAATATAATGTACTTCGGTGCGTATCAGGTAACTGCTGATACCGAGTGATCTAGCTTGATTTGTCTACATCCGGAGTTTCCAGTTCAATTTGAATATTGGTGGCAGTAGGTACTTCATTTTGTATCGCATTTTCGATCTTGTCGATCAGTTGTTCGATCTCGTCAGTGCTTAACTCATTTGATAAATGAACCTCGATATTCACTAGTAACCTGTTAGTTCCGATACGAAGTGTTCTTAGGTCCAATACTTTTTTTACATCAGGGAAATTTTCTGTGACCTTGATTATTTTTTCCTCCACTTTAGCTGATGCAGACTGACCCACCAAAAGATCCCTTGCACCCTCAATGATAAAAAGCGCCAGGATCGCCAGTGTGATCCCTATTGTCATTGCACCCAGTCCATCAAAACGATAATTGCCGGTCAATGAATAAAAAACTAAAGAGATGAGTCCAAGAATTGAAGCGATAGTGCCCATCATGTCGATGACCAGCGTTGTTTTGGTCTCAATAAAGGCAGAATGCACAATGACACCCCATATATTTTTAAGAGAATTTTTTCCTAAAAGACGCCTCATTGAAAGTGACATTGAGTAGCCATTAGTTATTGATGCTATGATAAGTGCGATTATGGCAAGGGAAATATTTTCTATTGGTTTAGGATCGAGAAATCTTTTTAGACCAAAGTAAAACGATGCACCTGCTGTGATCGTAAAGGTTGCCAGAGCCGATAAAAATGTCCAAAAGTATAACTCTCTGCCGTACCCGAAAGGATGATTTTTATCAGAAGGGATATTGGACCTTTTTATACCAATTAAAAGAAAACCAGCCGCTAAAAGATCAGCAGCTCCTTCTAGAGCCTGAGATAGCATAACGACACTTCCTGATATAAAAGCTAGTAATATGTTTATGGCAACATCAGAAAAGCTGACTATAACAGAAGTCCGGACTGCCTTTTTTGCTGTGATCTTTTTGTCCACTATTTAATCATACAATATGTTGTATTATATTTTGAATTATACACATGTCATTTCATAAATTTCTTATCATTGCGAGCGATGTGCAGTGATCTGGAAGATCTTTTCTTTAGGCAGTCGAAGGATTACTTCGTCGTGGACTCCTCTCGATGATCCCGATTAGATTGTTGCAACGTCCAATGGAGCACTTAGGAGAGGATGTTGGATGTAATCCAAAAAAGAATTTGAAGAGGATTATTTCTTTCTTCTTTTATTTTTAAAGTGGATTAGTATAAAGACTAGTACACCGCCACCGAGTAGTACAACATTTGCAATTACGAAAAGTGCTAATCCTGAAAAAGTCGGGGTAGAAGTTGTCCCCAGACTGCCTGAAGGTGATAGGTTAAATGTGCCAGCACTATCGAAATCACTAACTGGTGCCGACTTTTCTGCGATCCCAAGAGAGCCAAACATTTGAATACCACCACCTGATAGGGGGTTAGACATAATCCCTTCAGGAGTCAGATTAATGGTTTGTCCTTGTCCTCTAGTTTCGGCTCTGGGTGTTGTCTCATCCCTATATCTGTCTAAATTCTCAGACAGGCTTTCTAAGGTATTAAGCTGGAATTCATTTACTAGTGCGATCAAAGATGAGTGTGGACCCACAATTGAATTGTTTTTGGAAAAATCGTTGAAGTTGTCTAAAAAGGCTACCTGAGTATTAAGGTTAGCTTTGGTTGTTGAATACAAGCCTTTTAGGAATTTACTAGCAAATAAATATGACACTAAGTCGCCAGTACTGGTTGTTTTGATTTCGTTCCAGCCGGCCAAGTTATACATGTTTGGAGAACCAGAGTCAGTATAGTAGCTGAAATATTCACCCGAAGCCACTAGCTTTTTACCATCAACCTCTACCTTTTCAGCATCAATTATTGCGCTATTTAAAGCAGCTGTGAAATTGTCAAACGAAGAACCTCCGCTTTGCAGAATGTCTGTAGTAATGTTTGTAGTATAGGGAGGAATGGTCTCGCCGTGTACTACATAAAGCGAGACATCTTTGTTTAGCCTTGTTGTATTATTGGAGGCGGGCTGTTGCGAGTCGGTTATAAGTATTACAAAATCATAATCACTTTTCTCCAGCTTGTTATAGGAATTTATCCAATTACCTATCCCAAAGTAGTTGATACTAAGATCTTTATCTAAATTATCTTTTTCAAGCTTTTTAGGTTCAGATATTAGGTCATTGAATTTAACCAGGTAAACGTCGTTATCTTCAATTAGTTGACTGTTGTGGAGCATATCAACTGCTTTTTCAATTTGTTTATTCTCCTTATTTGCATAGGATACATCTGCTGCTATTGCGATCTTCAGACCGCTTGCAATATCTGTTAAGGAAAGTTCATTTTTATTATCACACTCGACGTTTTTACCAGAACTTGCGATCTTTGTATTGGGTACAAGATAAGCGCTGTATGAAGCAAAATTGTTTTGTAGCTGAATGTCATTTTGGAGACTGCACAGTTTTTTACCAAGTTCTTCATAATTATTGTCCTGAATGTAATTATCTTCGACCAAAGCAACCTTTCCATCAACTCTTACTTCTTCCAAAACTTCTTTTGTCTTGATATTTTCCTCTTTTGTATATACCGGAAGGGGGTAGCCATCAGGTTCGACGGGCGTGATATATGTAAATTTAATTCTTTGATTTCTGCCGTTGAGTATCGTACGATTGTTTTTCGAAGGCACAGGATAAACTCGCAGTCTGTATTGTGTTGGTCCGGTTTGCTCCAGAAGTGCCGGATCACGTCTTCTGACGATCTGTCTTTCATAAGTTTCCTGAGCGGCACCCTTTGGCGCTATTACACCGGTGAATTCAAGATTGGGACCCAGCAGTAACTCCGTAACAACAGCGTCCTCAGGAAGAGAGAATTCATATATTACTTCCTGATCACTGAAGGCCGAGTTAGTATATACCTCGTCAATACTGACTTTTACTATCAATCCTTCGTTTGAGGTTTCTACATTAATATCCCTTGAGAAAAGCTCGACGTTTTTTGCCGAACTGACATTTCTTGCGGTTTTGTAAGTTTCGCCAAAAAGATAATTATAAGCATTTCGGGCTTCGTAATTTCGGTCAAGACTTCCCTGATAAACAAAAGGATAAGCCAAAGTTGTGAATGAATCGTGAATTATTTCAGCACCCAATCCTTCTATCCCGAAAACCTCTTCGTATGCATCTTTGATGAAATCATCATCTTTGGCCATTAAGTATCTGCGTCTGACGTTTGTTAGATTATCGAAGGCTCTTTTGATCTGATCTTCTTTATCAAGAAGCCCCATCGCTATCTCTTCTTTTTCCTCAAAGGTTTCTGCCTCATGTAGATCTTCCAACAGGTTGATATATCTGTCGGCACTGGGCTGATAGGAAACACCGAATACTAGTGCAAACCAGACGAAGGCAAATATATAAAGATATTTTTTGACATTTACCGCCCCGATCTTTTCCGAAACCTCTTTGGCTGATCTTTTAAATATCTTTGCAAGAGAGTAGGTCAGAAGATATGGAGCTGAGGTTAACGCTAGTGCAAGAGCTATCCCCATCCCTCCAAAAGTTATTGCGATCAAGATACCAAAAGGGTTAAATCTTCGATATGAAGAAACTGTCGCTTCAACAATGTCATATGAGATGTATTCATAAACTATTTTTGAAAGTGTTCCTAGGACAAGGGGAGTGAAGTAGGTGAATAACAAAGTTATATAAAAAGAAGTAAGAAATAGAGATTCTCTCAGAAAAAGCACGATATAGTTATATTTCTCTGATTTGAATGTGATCTTCATCAGATTGATTAAAAACACAGGTATAGCAAAGATAAACATCAGCAGAAGAAACCAGACAAAGGGACTGGGGGTAGAGAAAACGTTTGCACATACTATAGAGATAAATACAAGCGGGACTTCGAAAAGCAAAAAAAGTTTGGCAAGTTTTTCCGGTGTTATCTTCTCTTTGTACTTAATGACGATAAATGAAGTGACAAAGGGAGTAAATCCTGCGATAAGCAAAAATGCCAATCTTGCCAGACCGATATTTTTGACAGTTTCGATGATGTTTCCGTCCGTAACTGCGCTGAAATTTATATTGGTAATAAAACTAAAGATTATTAAAAGAAAAATTGCATTGTATCCCCAAAATACTAGGTTCACGATGAACTTTCCCGCTTCGCTTGGAAGCTTGAGCTCATCTTCTTTCACTGAGTATTTAGGTTTTTTCTTATCTCTTTTATCTAAGTAGTCGAGGAGTTCATAGTCGATTTTTGGACTTTTTTTATTATCAATCTCCGGTTTTCTATCAGAAGAATCTTTAAGTTTTTCGATTAGAACTTCACGAGCGATCTTTTCGGCGATCGGGGAGAATGTGTCGGGGGTTACTTCATTCTTATCTCTCATTAATCGGATCTCTCCGCTTTTTGCATCCACAACTACGTCCACGGTTTTGGTTTCGGCTGGATAGAGTTTGTGATACTCACTTAGGACTTTGTCGTGGATCTCTGAGACTATTGTGGAGTATGAAACACCCTTTTGTGTTACAAGATCTGCTAAATTTGCAAACTCGCTTTTTTCCATAGAACTTTGACTATACATACACTTTATATCTCCTGAAAGCTCTTTTCAACAACAACTTATAATCTGATATTAGTCGTTAAATGAAAGAAAGGCTTAGTGAAATTGAAAAAGAGCTGGGAGAAAATTTATTTGTAAAATGGCCAACGAAGGCGGTTATTATTTTGGTAGTTCTGGGATTTTCTATTGGACTGATAAGAGAAACTATAAAAACGGCTTCAGTTGTATAAATTAACATTAAAAATATTTCATTCTTTGTAGTATAATAGTAATACAAAGACATGACCTCAAAGACGGGGACAGTGTTCATTAGCCCGCCAGATGAGGATGATCTGCAGGAAAAAGAAGAATTAGAAGGCTCGGATGGCGGTGAGCTTGATAATCTTGCTCGTAAAGCAAGGTGGATTATTTTTGAGTGTTCTTCGAAATCATCATTTCTTTCCGCTTCAAAGGACAGGTTAACAATTTGTCCTAATAGAGTTACTATCACTAAAAAGAGTCTTTTTACTATGGATGAATACCCTATGCCTATTGAAAATGTCACTAGTGCCAGGGTTTACTCTCATTTCAGGAATGCTTCACTTATTATTGAGACATTTGGTGTTCCAACGCCCGATCCTGTAAAAAATCTGGATGTCAATGACGCCAGGCTTGCAAGGCGATATATTCAAGCACTGGTCCAATGCAAGAAAAATAACATAGACCTTACACATTTAAGTTTAGAAGAGCTGAAAAATAAACTTAAAAGAATTGGAATGGTCCAATACAGTACAGAGGAGAAAGATTATCACAAGATATAACTTCGCAACGCTTTATAGTTGAATATATTCCTGTGTAGTTTTGTATAATTATTACAAATGCGCAAAAAAACACAAAAGGACCAAAAAGCTTCTTCAAAAGAAGATATATTAGATAAGATAAAAAAAACCCAGGAAAGATTAATAGTATCACTTGCAGCTGCATGGGAAACGGCACCCGACGATCCCAAGATCCGGGAAAAGTTAATGAAAGCTTCAGAAAAGGCCGTAAAATTGAGAGAAAGCATCTATAAAGATGTTTTAAAAGAGGAACCTCCAGATGTTAGGGAATCTTATACAAATTTGAGAGAGAAGCTTGAGAAAGAAATAAAGGATAGAAAATAAATGGAAAATAGAATAGTTGTGGTAAACGATAAGATGCAAAAAGACTACAAATACGTTCTCAGTGAGCCTATTGGGAAGAATTTTGATCCGGAATTTAAGCCGCAATTATCTCCTAAGCAGATGTTAAAACTAGGTGTGTTTGGCGGAAAGTATTTGAATGATTGCAAAGACGAATTCCCTAAAGATTGGTACAAGGATGCGAAAATGTCTCCGGAAAGAAAAGATGTCTCTAAAAATCATTTTGGTGTTGATGCCAGTCAGCCCCTTTCTTTTTGGATCAATAAAGGCTGGATATATCCCGAAGACCCGCGAGGCTGGTTTCAATGGTACTGCCGCTATTATATGGGCAGAAGGCTTCCCAAAGAAGATAAAAGACAAATTGGCAGATGGAAAGCGATGGTCAGGCATATTGCGCAGATAAGAAAAAATTGTAAACCTAAAGACCTTAACTGCAGGAAAAGACAGCGGCAGGCTCTTTTGCATTGGGCATATGACAGCAGAAAGATATAGTCAAAACGGCTAGATCATAATTTAGATATGGGAAAGAAAATAGCACTTTTTTTGGTAGTAATAACAGTATTGGCATATGTTTTATATTTTTTCAGAGAGGATATTGAAAGAGTATTCTTCAAGCCGACTGATACAGATATTGAAATTGGAGTTACAAGAAAAGAACTTGATCAAAAAACTACTTCTATAACTCCAAACAAACAAAGCGCGGATGATAAAAAAGAGGATGTGAAAGTTATTGCAACAGGTTTAAGAATTCCCTGGGAGATTGCGTTCATAGATGAAAATACGATGTTGGTTACAGAAAGGACTGGAGATCTATTAAAAATAAACACAAGCGGTGATATTTCCCTTGTGGGAAATATTGATGGTGTGGAAGATATTGGTGAAGGAGGACTTTTGGGTTTGGCCCTTCATCCAAAATTTGCAATCAACGGATGGATTTATCTCTATGTCACGGCAAGAAGCGGTAATGAATTGATCAATAGAATTGAGAGGTATAAATTTGATGGAAGTATCCTGTCAGAGAAAAAGATAATAATTGATAATTTACCTGGCGCAAGATATCACGATGGCGGGAGAATTAAATTCGGTCCGGATGGATATCTTTATATGACAGTTGGTGATGCTGAGAATGAAAAGAAAGCTCAGGATAGAAACTTATTATATGGCAAAATATTACGGATCACTGATGAAGGACAAGTTCCCGAAGGTAACCCTTTCGGAAATGAAGTATACTCCCTGGGTCATAGAAATCCTCAGGGACTTGCGTGGGACAACAGAGGCAGGTTGTGGTCGACTGAACATGGACCTTCTGGAGTAAATTCAGGTTATGATGAACTTAACCTGATCTATAAGGGTCTGAATTATGGCTGGCCAAATATTATAGGTGATACTTGGGAACCGGATCTGGAAATTCCAATAATTCAATCAGGAGCAAGTGATACTTGGGCACCCGCAGGGTCAGTTTACTGGGGCGGTTCGATATTTTTTGCAGGCCTTAGAGGTGAAAGCTTGTATGAAGTAAATATCGCTGATATTAAAAATCCCAAGATCAAGTCACATTTTCATAAAGAGTTTGGCAGACTGAGAGCATTGGCTATTGGTCCGGATGGATATTTTTATGTTTCTACAAGTAACACCGATGGTCGCGGAGATGCTGAACCTGAAGATGACAAGATAATTAGAATTAATCCCACTGTTTTCAGAAGGTGAAAGATCTGTGAGATTTAAGAATACAGAAACTTATCATAATTTTCCAACATCTTTTTAGCACTGAAATTACTGGAAAGCTCAATTGATCTTTTCATTCTTTCTATCCATTTCAGTGGAAGGCCTGCCTCATTTCTTTCGTAATACTGCGGAATTATCTCATTTTCCAAAAGATCGTAAAAATCTTCTGCGACATTTTCTGGGTCTATGTTCCAGCCTATTCCTTTCCAATCTACTTCATATGTCCAGCCATCCAATACCGTGCAATTCAGCACACCATTGCTGATGGCTTTCATACCACTTGTGCCGCATGCTTCAAGATTGCCTTTTGGGGTATTAAGCCAAACATCAGAACCGGAAGTTAAGTGATTGGCCAAAGATATATTGTAATTGGGTACAAATATTGCATAACCGTTAAGTTCAGTTCCAAAGAGTTTAATGATATCTTCAATTAAGTATTTTGCATTTGGATCGGCACTGTGGCTATTTCCGGCAAAAAGGATTTGCACCTCTTTGCTTGGCTTGGCGATGATATTTTTCAATCTCTTAATATCTTTAAAAATTGCTTTGGGTTGCTTGTATTCGGCCAGTCTTCTTGCCCAGGAGATCACAAGCCTTTTTGGATCATACCCAAAACCAGTTCTGTCTACCACCGTTTCCATTAGTTCCTCCTTTTTCTTTTGATGAAGTGCCCAAAGCTCCTCATTGGATATATTGGGATCTCTGAAGTCACTGTCTTGCCATCTTGGAAGATAAACACCATTTGTTATAGCTGTCCAATTATATTCAGGGTATTTCTTTCTGGCATATTCACCATGCACTTGGGATACCGCTGATCGTTTGTTAGATATGTTCAGTGCAAAATGTGTTATTGAGAATTTATCTTTTCCAACGAGACCCGGTTTGATAATTTCATCAACTTCAACACCTAATTCTGTTGCAAATGGCTTACCCCAAAAACGCACAGCATCAGCAGAGTAGGTAGGGTTTCCAGCCTCGACTAGAGTGTGGTTGGTATATACGATTTTCTCTTTTGCCTTTTCCCATGCTTTGCTGAAACTTAAGTCTTCATCCTGCATAAAACCTTTTGTTATTTCCCAGATGGCAAATATTGGTCTTCCCTCATTGAAATGATATTTTCGGGGTGTTACATTAAGTATTCTTAAAAGACACGCACCTCCTACACCGAGAATTATCTCTTGTCTTATCTGACTGGCTTCGTCACCCTGATAAAGTGCATCCATATCATGTACCCATTCGGATGGATTGTCGTCAAGATCGGTAGACAGGAAAAATTGAATAGCTGTATCTGAAAGCCTTAAATGATAAGCCTTGACGATCACTTCTTTGGAAGGTGTTGGTAAAGTGAATTTGAGCAGTTTTCCATTTACCGTAGTTTGTCTTAAAAATGATGTGTCATGATCGAATTCAGAATCTTTCCTTCTTTCCTTCCCTTCATGATTTATTTGTTGAATAAATTGTTTACCTCCATACAAAAGTCCAATACCGATCATCGGAAAATGGTTTGTTCCCGCTGCATTTATCAGATCTCCTGCAAGGATCCCAAGTCCACCGGCGTATGTAGGAAGGTCGTTGTCGATGGCGAATTCTGAGCAAAGGTAGGCAACAGGATTTTTGATGCTGGACAGTTTCATACTATTTATAGATTATCATTAATCATTATTCGACACTAGTTTTATGATGATAAGCTAAAATAGTCCTTCCTGTTTGATCTCTATCTCATTTTCAGGATAGGAGAAATCTACATCAAATCTTCTTACTGTATTCCATTTATCTTTGAACATCAGGTGACTATTTTTAAACCCGAAATCATAAACTTGCTTGGTGATGTCTACATCGGACTCACAATATCTTTTTAATTTGTCCAAACTTTCTTTGTCACCTTTTTTCCAATACAACACTGCATTTATACCAACATCTATCTTTTCAGTATCAAGAGTTTCCTTTGCAATTGAATCAAGACTGATCCTTTTCCCTAGAGAAGCTTTTACTTGGTCCATAATATCAAAATGTTTCAGTCTTTCAAAGGGGAACGGAGAGTATGGCTGAAGAGCCGGAATGTCAAAGTGAAAAGTGTTAAATCCGATTATTCTGTCAGCATTTTGAAAATACTCCCACATTTTGGGAAAATCATTTTCCCAGAAGCTTAACATTTTACCTGAAATTTCGTTCAAACTATCATCCAGTGACCTGTTATATAGTGAAATCACGGATACCCCCAGATCACCTGGGTTATCTCCTTCTATTTCACTGAATAGTTTTTTGGTTTCAACGTCGAAAATAACTTCGTTTATCATCAGGTTTACAGTATATCAGTCAGTTTTAATTTGAAAAAGTATTCAAGTAAACGGTTTGACGGATTTTGTAATAAAATATAAACTGAAAAACGCAATTATATGAATAAGAAATTGATAGCATTTTTAGTAGCGATCGCAGTTTTTATCTGTACTGGCACAATTTCTGTTAAAGCAGTTAAACCTGATAACCCTGGTAACTCTATGGATAATCCTTCAGTTGTTAATTCACAAAAACCTGTTAGAGATGATAATGAACAACAGCAGGGTAAAAGCAGTTTTGCTCACATAAAAACCCAAAACAATAAGTTGTATGTGATAACTGATAATAATGATGATACTGACACAGCAACCGATGAAGGTCAGGTTGAAGATGAATATGAAGTGGATGAGGATAATGGTTACAAAATAAGGGCACACGAGAATGCCTCACTCGTTATTAGAAATAAACTTGCAGCGCAAACTAATTTTCCGCTTAAGGTTAATCTAGATACAAATGAGCTGATAGTAACAACTCCAAAAGGAGAAAAGACTGTGACGATCTTACCCGATAAGGCGGTTTTTAACATGCTTGCCGCAAATGTTTTGGACCAGTTAGGAGGGAAAGGCGGGCTGCAATGGATGGCTGATCAGATCACCCCAACCTCGACACCTTCTGCCGACCTAAATCCAACATCTACTCCTTCAGGCATTATTACACCCAGTCCCTCGTCCTCTTCATCTGCTATTATCACTGATATTCCTGGTGAGACAGAGCAAGAAGAAGTTGTGGGAGTCGGGGAAGAATCACCTATTAAACTTGCTTTAGATAAGGATGGAAATCTTGTTTACGAGATAGATGGAATTAAAACAGAGAAGTTTTTGGGTATCTTCAAGGTAAAACTCAATAAAGTTGTGATAGTATCTGCTGAGACTGGTGAATTGATAAAAGTAAAACAGAATCTTGCAAACAAAATATTAGATCTTCTATCTGTGGATTAAGTAGAAACTAACTATTTATAAAGCTTTTTGATATAATTTCCAAGCTCTTTTAACCTAAAGAGTAAAATATATTAAATCATGGTGAAAAAGTATAAAACAGGCGAAATAAAAATTACTATTCCTACTAACAAGAATGAACTATTAGAAAAGGTGCTTCGAAGTATCAATGGCAATATTGAGGTGAAAACTTTGTGGAATGTCATCAATGTCAATGCGATGGATAGGCTCGGGATGAGTGATCATGGACATGTACACTTTCAGATAGTCGCCAACATCGCTCTTAAATTCGCACGAACACTGCATAAAGATAAAGTGAAGATGAGCTTGGAAAAGGATTATGGATTAAGTTATGATCATTCTGAGATTGTAATATTTCTTGCAAGTCTGCTTCATGATCTGGGTATGACAATTGATCGTAAAGGTCACGAAGGATTCTCACTTTTTCTTGCAAATAACATTCTTAGAGAAATGCTTGCTTTTATGAACAAAGAGGAACAAGTGATCATTACTTCTGAAGTTCTGCATGCGATAATTTCTCACAGGTCTGATGGTAAGCCATTAACTGTCGAAGCAGGAATAGTAAGAGTTGCTGACGCTTTAGATATGAGTGAAGGCCGAACCAGGGTTTCTTATGAGAAAGGAATAATTGATATTTACAATATTTCAGCAACAGCAATAGACAAAGTAGAGATAAAAGAGGGAAAGGATAAACCCATAAGTATCTTGATCACAATGAATAATTCTTCTGGGATCTTTCAAGTGGATGAACTATTGAAAAAGAAATTAAAAGGTTCGGGGATAGAAGATTTTGTAAGCATCAAGGCTGTGATCAAAGGTGACGAAAAAAGCCTTGTCAAAGAATTTGAGTTTTGATCCAGATTTTCTTCAATAGGGTGTAACTTAGATTGTCGCACATTTTCAATTGTTTTTACAGATTTTCTTTTCTTCCAAAATGGTATTTAGTTAAGTTGATGAGCAGTTTTATAGAAAGAGCATCAATAGTGTATCCTCCAGGAAATGAAAAAGATGAGTCATCAAGTTGCTGCAAAACTCCGGAACAAATACTCGCTGAATCTTTAGGGGTGAGAACTAACAATCTCTGGTCAAACGGCGTTTCTCATCAATCGGGGCAATCAAAAGAAAGAAGAAGCATACACAATTTGCCTGATAATGTAAGAGTTGAGCATTTTATAAATAAAAGTAGCAGGTTCAGCCATTCGGATCCTGTGGAAGATCATGATAGAAGAAGAAAAATGAGAAGAGGTCATTGAACTACTTGCTCACAAAAAGTATTACGTTTGGAAGGTTTCGCCCGGGACCAACTTTATATCCACCTGACCACAATGCTGTTGATCCACCATCATCAAGATTCATCGCATTCTCAAACCCAAGCGCTTTCATTACTCTGGCGCTTTCTGCAACTGTTGCCGAGTGAACAACACCAATATATACGCTACTTCCTTTGTTGGCGACGAAACTTCTTCCGCCTTTACTTCCCTTTTTTGGATCATCGTCTCCACCAAAACGAACTTCACCATTCATGAGAAGTAGAGGATAATTCATAAGCACTCCATTTGGTGAAGTATCCCGTCCCCATTCGGAGCCGCTTGCAACAAAGCGTACATACCCATCACCAAAGATTACCACTGGATTACCACTATAGACATTATTGTCGGAATTAAAATAAGTCTTTTTATGGTTCATTGCCAGAAGATCAAAAGAATTGGTCTTTCCCTGACAGGAAGGATAAGTTGCAGGACAGAAATAACTTCCGTTAATACCTGCGTATGCTCCATTTCTGCTGATATATTCAGAAAGAGGTAGTACGGGACAATCATTGCCGCAGTTGCTGTCAGCTGCAGTGTCCACTATCACTTTTGTTGATGAAATATCAGCTGCAACCATGCTTACCAAAAATTGTCCCGCTTCGGGAGTATTTACGTATTGCCTTGAATAACCTGATCCCGGAGGAGCGTTACTTTCGGGAGCAGTGACTTTCGGAGCCTGAGCTTCAGCGATCTTTTGAAGTTCACCGGAAATTTTCTTATCCAGTTCTGCTAAAGTAGCCTCTGCTGTTGCGTATTCTAAACTTGATAGCTCAGACAAAGCTCTTGCATATAATTCATCCAGTTCGGATAGATCATCATCAGTTTTTTCTTTAAGCTTAAGCAGTTCCTCATAGGAAGATACTGCCTTTTGGTAGGTATCTTCAACGTTACTCACTGTTTCATTAAGCTTTTCATTTATCTTTACCTGATCGATATTTTTAAAATCTTCATATTCTTTACTTACTTTATCCAGTTCGGCTGCTTTTTCTTCTACTGCAGATTGAGTATCTGCTGCAGCTTGTTTTAGAGTTGAATTTTGGTTTGCCAGATACGTAGTGATCGTCAATGAAGCGGATATAATAACTATTCCAACAATGCCAATAAAAGTACTTTTACCTTTGAATAATTTTTTGATTTTATTTACTTTAATTTTTGACATAATTTAGTTTACACTTTTTATAGATAATATTAATAATTTAATTATTAAAGTCTTCACAATATAATTGATGTATGGTTATTAAAATTGCCCCCTGGAAGGGTAGGACAAATATGACGATTGAGAAAAGGTATAAAGATGATACCGGATCGTGGAACACCGTTAATGAAAAAGCCGAAAGCTTAAAAAAGTTCATAAGGAAAACATTGCTTACAATATTTCTGTTGTCTCTTGTTACTTTTGTTTTCCTTGTGTCATTCAACCCCCCTTTGCCCCAAAAGGATGTAATATTAGATAAGATAATTCATCAGGAACCCTATCAAAATAAGGAAATTATCGAGCAGCAGATAATTACAAAGGGTGATTATAGATATAAAGTAATACCGCAATATTCCTACGAGCTTTATGGTCTTGTTGTTTCGCAGTACAATAGCGAAAATTTTTTAGACGTTAGACACAAGAAAGACCCTGCCCAGATCAAGGACTTGTGTGTTGTGTGGGGGGACAATATTGTAAGTGGTATTTATAAGGACATTGAGTACAAAAGTGGAGAATTCACTTGCTATGCGAAACCAAAAGAAGGTGTTGATTGGAGCGCATTTTCTATGCAAAATTTGTCCAATAATCATTTAGTTCCCGCTGATGATGAAATTGCAGACAAAATCAGAAAAGCCAATATTGCTGATCAGGTCTACATAAAGGGTTATTTATCAAGTTACGAGATCTATGATATTAATGGTGATCTCATTTCAAGCAGGGGAACCAGTATCAAAAGAGAGGATAGTGGTAATGGTGCTTGTGAAACAATTTTTGTTACCGATTTTGAAATTTTAAAAGGAAAAAACTACCTATATAGATATGTTCGTGACATTTCCGGAATTACAGCGGTGTTTTCATTTTTAGCCTTAGCTGTGGTTATATTGTTTCTATAAAATCTTTGTTATTGAGGTTGTATGTTAATATATGTGTGACAAATGCAAATAAATATAAATCCAAAGGATCTCAAAATAAGTGAGAAACAGGAGTTATTTATATTTAGAAAGTTCAAAAGCCTGACAAAGATCTTGAAAAGGTTTGATCCTGACGAAAAAACTGTTGATATACGTGTGGTAGAAGGTTCAAGATGGGGATACAAAATTAGTTTTTCAATGTGGCTTCCAAGGAAAAAACATATTTTTGCCAAAGTTAAGGGAAAGAACTTCGAAGATGCCGTTAATGAGCTCAAACAAATTGTGATAAGACAGGTCAGACAGTATAAAGAGGAGCTGACCAGGAAAGAGGTGGAAAAAGAAAAGCTTCTGGATAGTCTCAAGTAAAAATATGAAAAATAAGGGAAGGATATTATTCACCGGTTTTGTTACACATGATGTTATGCGATTTATTGTAGAAAAACCGGAAGGCTTTGAGTTCACACCTGGACAGGCTACAGAGGTTGCTATTGCCAAGGATGGTTGGGAAGACAAAAAGCGTCCTTTCACATTTACTTCACTTGCTGATGATGAAGTATTGGAGTTTATTATTAAGGGTTATCCCGTTAAAGATAATCCGGAACATAGCGGAATGACTGAAAAACTTCACACTTTGAAACCCGGCGATGAGCTTTTATTTGATGATCCGTGGGGCACTATTGAATACAAAGGTCCGGGTGTTTTTATCGCAGGGGGTGCCGGAATAACTCCTTTTATAGCGATCATAAGAGATCTTAAAGTAAAAAATAAACTTAAAGGAAACAAACTATTTTTTTCAAACAAAACAGCAAAAGATATCATCTTAGAAAAGGAATTAAGGGAAGCGTTTGGTGATGAGCTTTTGCTTACATTAACAAGAGAGAAGTTACCCGGTTATTCAAATGGCAGGATCAATAAGAACTTCTTGGGGAAATATGTCAAAAGATATGATCAGAATTTCTATGTCTGTGGTCCAAAGAAAATGGTTGAGGATATCAAAAAGATCTTAGATAGTTTAGGAGCAAGCTCCGATTCTTTGGTTTTTGAAGAGTGATTGACCTTTATTAGAATTAAACGAATATGGATCAATTAACAAATAAGCATACTTGCCAAGCTATGGTTGTTGCCTGTATTGATTTCCGTTTTCAAAAATACTTGCGAAAATTTGAGGACGAAAATATTCATGGTGGATATGACTTATTGACCTTTGCGGGTGGTGTCAAGCAACTAGATCAGGTTTTGGAAGAAATAGATATTTCAAAAAGACTTCATGAAATTCACGAACTTTATCTGGTCAATCATGAGAATTGCGGGGCATATGGGGAGGAGAGTACCTACGAAAATCATAAAAGAGATCTAGAGAAAGCATATAACGCAGTCAAGGAAAAATATCCGGATATCAACATTCACAAGTATTATCTTCATTTGGATGGTCAGTTTGAAAAGATCGATTAAACTGCTTGTGTTAATAAATTTTTAGTTATGAATGATTTGAAAAATAAAAGTGAAGATTATTGGAAAGATAAGTTAACCGACGAAGAATATAAGATACTTCGGGAAAAGGGTACTGAAAAGCCTTTTACTGGTGAGTTTTTGGACAACAAAGCCGATGGAACTTATGTTTGCAAAGCCTGTGGCAATCCGTTGTTTAATTCGGAAACAAAATTCAAGTCGGGAAGCGGTTGGCCGAGTTTCTATGACGTCGTTGATAAAGGAAATGTTGAGCTGAAAGAAGATAATTCCTTGGGAATGAAGAGAACGGAAGTGGTATGTGGTAACTGCGGTTCACACCTGGGACATCTATTTGAGGATGGTCCAGAGCCGACGAGGAAAAGGTATTGTATAAATTCAGCTTCATTGGAATTTACTATTAGGTGATTTCATCCTTTTTTCAGCTAATTTGAATAATAAAAAAATCGTGTTTTACTCTATCACTAATTATTTTTTTTGTCTCTCTTCATCTTGTATGGTTAAAAAGGAGAAAAACAAAAATAGACTTATAGTATTTTACTATATATAATAGATTATATGAAAGTGGAATTAAACTCAAACAGAACAATGGTAGGCATTCCTTTTTATGATGCAGAAGGGGAAGAAGTTCTGGAGGCATGTTTATCAGATGTTGATCGAGCATTAAACAATTTAGGTGTAGACGCACAAATTGTAGTAGGTATAAATGGTCCAATGACATGTCGTGGTTATGAACCATTATCACAGAGTATAAATAGATCAAAATATAATGCCTCTGTTAGGTTTATAAAAACGTTGCCGGGTCAGGTAGCTGCATTAAATCAACTAGCTTGTCATGGCGTAGATATGCAATGCGAGCGAATTTTTTTAACAGATGCTGATATTTCAAGATTGCCTGATTCTTTGGGTGCGATGTGGACAGAAGGTTCAAAACCTTTAGTTGGAGCAAGGTATTCAGCTTACCCAATTGAATTGATGATGGATGCTGGAATAGAAATAAGCGACGAGGAGGCAGGGCTTATTGAAATTTTTGAAGCGGATAAACACCCTTCGGTAAGGCGGTACGTTTCTGATTTAAGACCGAAAAATAGAGTTAAGGGTAGTCTTATGTTGGTTGATATAAATTATGCACAGTCAATGCATGGTGATCAAAAAGTAACTCCAGATAGTCGAATGAACTTTAATATTGGACAGACTGATAGGCAAATAGTTGATCGTGCTGGATTTATGCATTATCCACGTACCAGTTTGACCGATCACATTCAAGCGAGGGTTAGACACTTCAGAGCCGCTTCTGCTGAAGGTCGATTAGATATACAATACAGAAAGGAGTTATTTCCGAGCCCCTGCCAGGTAGAATCAATTGCTGAACAAATTATTTTTGATGATCCTACTGCTCTAAAGGAGGTTTCGAACTTGTTGTTAAGGTCTGCTCTCAGACAAGAGGTAGCAGGTATATGTCGAGATATAGCGGATGATAGCTTTACAGAATGGTGGGGACAGCGTTTTAGTAATGAAGAGACTGACTTGAATACACTGGTGCATTCATTTCAGGAGGCTCAGTGTAGAATTTGTAGATTGTTGAGAAATGTTAATTGGCATGATCTAGATTCTGCTGCATCTAATGGACATGGTACAACACAATCTAGTAAATCTAGGATACCAATAAATCTAGAACCATATATGAAAAATATTAATTATCGAAGAATGATTTTTTCCTACCTAGGAGTTGAAGAAGATAAATGATATAACATATGTTTTTATTGATTAATAAACCAAAAGGGATTACTTCGCATGATGTGGTGAATAGAATTAGGAGATTGGTAAACACCTACCCTGCTACGCCAAGGCTTCGTAGGGCAAGGATTGGGCATGCGGGGACATTGGATCCGAATGCTACGGGACTTTTAATAGTCGGTATCGGAAGAGAGTCTACGAAGAAGTTGGGAATGTTAGCAAAAGATACGACAAAGACATATATTGCAGAGATCGTTTTGGGGGAAGAGAGAGAGACGGATGATGTAGAGGGAAATATTCGAAATACTAAATACGAAATACTAAATACTAAACAAATTACAAATTCCAAAATTCAAACAGTATTAAAACAATTCATCGGACAGCAGAAGCAGTTGCCACCGGAGTATTCTGCGATAAAGATAAAAGGCAAAAAAGCATATGAGCTGGCAAGAAAGGGAAAAGATGTGAAGCTTGAAGCAAGAAAAATAGTGATTCATTCCATTAAACTTCTAGGATACATTTATCCAAAGCTGGAAATTGAATGTGAAGTTTCCTCAGGAACATATCTTCGGGCACTGGCCAGAGATATTGGAAGAAAGCTGGGTACAGGTGCATATTTGAAAAACCTCAAAAGAACTGCAATAGGAAAGTATGAACTTAAAGATGCGATCAAGTTAGACAAAATAACTTTGGAGAATTTGAAAAGCTTCAGTTTTGAGATTTAAATTTCTGTCATTTGTCATTCGAATAAGTTATTTTGAATATGGGATTTTCTAATTTATTTTTGTTGAGCAAAGAAGTTTTTATATTATGACGCTGTTATGCTACTTATGCTATTGCCAGTGACTGTGCCAGAGCCTGAAAGATAAAATTGTCATTGTTCCGTTGTCTAGACAACGGAACAGTTAATTTGTAAGACTTTTGTAGTACTTTTTTAAGACTTTAGACTCAGATGCAGATATTCATATATTAAGATGTTCGGATGTCCAATTTCAACATGGTTTATTAAATGTCGGTATGATGTATGAACGGAAATCTTATGAGCTTAACTTGTGTATACTATAAATGTTTATGAATGCCTTAAATTATATTTTATTAGGAGTTGTTCAGGGATTGACGGAATTTCTTCCTGTTTCTTCATCAGGACATTTGGTAATATTTCAGAGCATTTTACCCGGAGTTAACGAGCCGGGAATTATTCTCGAGGCATTTTTGCACGCTGGGACTTTACTTTCAGTTATTTATTTTTTTCGAAAGACATTTTTTAGGAAAAATATTAAATATTGGATATTGATCTGTATTTCTACTATTCCTGCAGTCTTGGTTGGGCTTTTCTTAAACGATCACGCTGAAAAGCTTTTCACTAATATCAGGGTCGTTGGTGTTGCACTTTTAATTACTGGTTTTATTAACTTCGCGACAGGCAAGATCAGATCAAAGATAAGGGAATCAGTGGCTTTTGAAAAATTTAACATGAAAGATATTTCAAATTCTTTAATAATTGGAGTTTTTCAGGCTGTTGCAATAGTCCCCGGAATATCACGTTCAGGTTCGACAATATTTGCCGGAAGAAAGCTGGGCTTAAGCAAAAATGATGCGGCGCAATTTTCTTTTTTAATGTCTATTCCCGCAATACTTGGTGCGAACGCTTTCGAATTTGTGACCAGCAATAAAATTAATAGTGACTTTAACTATTTATATCTTATTGGATTTATATTTTCTTTTTTGTCAGGAGTGATCGCGATAAAGATCGTAATTAGATTTTTAGAAACGGCAAAATACGAATACTTTTCCTTTTATGTTTTTATTGTAGGAGTATTGGTGTTAATTATATCTTGAAGCAAACTCCAAAAACTTCGGAATAAATAAAAACAAACCGATAATAACAGACATCATTGCTGCCAGAAGGACCATTGCAGCTGAGACATCTTTGGCAACTTTTGCCTCAGGACGAATTTCTGGACTAACAAGATTTACTAGTGCTTCAAGCATCGTATTGAGTAGCTCTAAAATTAGGACAAAAAATATTGTAAATGCCAAAAGTGCAAATTCAGAAAAATCCAGTTGAAGAAGAATTGCCATAATTAGCACTATGGTTGTGATAGTTAAATGAATACGAAAGTTCGGCTCTCTTGTAATGGCAGTCTTCAATCCCGTAAAAGCATACTTGAAACTTTTTATAGTTGAATGTTTTTTCAACATTTTACGTCTTTCTTATTTAACCAGATTATTTGCTTGGAGTCTATTATATTAAGAATATGGACTTTTTCCGAAAGTCTGCATATTATGTAAATAGGGCAATGTGGAAAAAAAATCAGTTTTTAATTTTGTTGACAGTGGTTTTTGTTTTGCTGGCCAGTTTTGTAGTATTCGAACCGGGACAAAATAAAATTACAAAAGATCACTCCAACAGTCAACAAGTACAAATGGGTTGTGTTTATCAGGATCTCTCAGGTGCGATCGACTATTCTCAGACAGTTGCGATTTTTAACGGTAAGCGAATTGATATACCCAGATATGCTTACCTTGATAGTGTTGACAATAAGGTTTTAGGATTGGCCACAGAGGAGAGGTGGATCGAGGTTGATCTGTCTGACCAGAAGTTATACGCATGGGAAGGAGATAGGCTTTTCATGGAAAGTCTGATCTCCTCAGGACTTCCCTGGTGGCCGACGCCGACAGGCGAGTTCAGGGTTTGGATAAAGCTGAGAGCAACAAGGATGGAGGGTGGGAGTGGTGCATATTATTACAATTTACCGAATGTCCCCCATACGATGTATTTTGCTAACGATGAAATACCTAGCTGGAGAGGTTTTGGGATACATGGAGCGTATTGGCACAATGAATTTGGCACTCCCCGCAGTCATGGCTGTGTCAACCTGCCTTTAGATGCTGCTGAAATGCTTTATTATTGGGCTACTCCAATTTTGCCTGAAGGTAAAACCTCAGTACGCTCAACCCTTGAAAATCCGGGTATAAGGGTGATCATCCATGAATAACCTTTAGATTATGGAACTTTTTATAGCTTTCATTGCAAGTATACTATTGTGGCTGATGTTTGTTGGATTAGTGCTTTTATGGATAATTGATGGAAGGATAAAAAAAGAACAGGCACTTCACGCCTTTTTCTCGTCAACAACAGCTTGGACAGTGTCTCAAATGATAAAACAAATTTTTCCCAGACCGCGTCCGTATCAATTGAATGGCCATCAGCTTTTAACAGTAACACTTAATCATTATGATGGGTCCTTTCCTTCTACTCATGCGGCTTTGGCTTTTTCAATCGCTTTTGCGGTATATCTGCATTCTAAAAAACTTGGGACCTTTTTTATGATTTGTGCATTTTTAGTGGCTTTAGGAAGGGTGTTAAGTAATGTTCATTATGCTGTGGATGTGGTGGGGGGTGGGATAGTAGGAGCAACAACTGCATATTTTTTAGACAAACTTCATTTAGACAAGCTGATAGGCAAAAAGGGGAAATAGATGTTTTCTACTTGACAATTAGCACTATAAACTTTAGACTGCTAAGAGTGTAGATTATGCAAGAGATCGATAAAATTTATAATAATATTCCAGTTGTAGCTATCCGTGGCTCTGTCGTGTTTCCTCATACAGATACGATATTGTCGTTCGGAAGGAAAAAAAGTGTCGCGGCTGTTAACAAATCCTTTCAAACAGATAAGGTGATCTCTATTTTCACTCAAAAAGACCCAAGAACTCAGGATCCAAAAGCCGGTGACCTGTATTCCGTTGGTACAATTGCGACAATAACGCAAATGATGTCTACGGACAATGAGCTTCATGCTGTTGTACGAGGACAAGAAAGAATTAAACTTTCAAAAATCACATCCATATCTCCTTATTTGGAAGCTGAGGTGGAAAAAATCCAGGAGGATAAGACAGACGATCCAAAAGTCCAGGCATTAGCCAAAAAGTTAGCATCACTTTTCAAAAAATCTATAAATTTGGGCAAACAAGCCGAAATAATGACCGTTATGAGATTGGTGTCGGGAAAAGTTGACCCGAATGAGCTTGCTGATCAGATAGCTTCAATTTTGGACATTACCACAAATGAAAAACAAGAGATACTGGAGACATTTTCTATTAAATCAAGGATCCAGAAAGTGATGAAATTATTAGCCCGTGAAGTGAATATATTGGATATTGAAAGGACGATCACCTCAAAAACCCAAAAGAGATTTGAGGATCAGATGAGAAAAGCGATGCTTCGCGAGAAAAAAAGAACAATTGAAGAGGAGTTGGGTGAGGAAGATGAGGATGGTTCAGATGAGATCATTAGTTACAGAAAAAAGATAACAAAGTCCAAAATGCCTAAAGATGTCAAAAAGAAGGCAAAAAAGGAACTTAATAAGCTCTCAAAACTAAATCTACATAGTCCCGAGGTGGGATATATCAGAAATTATCTTGATTGGATTACTGATATGCCTTGGGGTAAGTTAAGCACAAGTGATGTGGAGATCAAAAAAGCGAAAAAGATTCTAAACGATGACCATCATGGTCTGAAAAAAACCAAGGAAAGGATACTTGAGTATCTTGCTGTTATGAAAGTAAAGAAGAACAATGGAAAATCAGCAAAGAAAAATAAAAAAGAAAACATCCATAATGTGCTGGATTCACAGCCGACAATTTTGTGTTTTATCGGTCCTCCGGGGGTTGGCAAAACATCTATAGGGAAATCTATAGCACGCGCTCTTGGCAGAAAGTTTGTAAGAATATCCCTGGGAGGAGTGAGGGATGAAGCAGAAATAAGAGGCCACAGAAGAACTTATGTCGGTGCGCTTCCGGGAAGAATTATTCAGGGAATAAAAGATGCAGGGACAAGTAACCCCGTTTTTATGCTTGATGAGGTGGATAAGCTAGGTACTGACTTTCGCGGTGATCCAAGTTCGGCTTTGCTGGAGGCACTTGATCCCGAACAAAATAAAGAGTTCTCTGACCACTACTTGGAAGTTGCTTATGATCTTTCAAAAGTGATGTTTATCTGCACAGGAAATGTATTGGATGATATTCCTCCTGCACTGAAAGACAGGATGGAAGTGATAACTTTTCCGGGTTACACTCAAGAAGAAAAATTCGGTATAGCAAAAGATTTCCTCTGGCCTAAGCAGCTTAGACTTCATGGACTTGATAATAAAAAGATCAAGATCAATAAAACCGCGCTTGATGAGGTGATCAACCGTTATACAAGAGAGGCGGGGGTTAGGGATCTAGAGAGGAATTTAGCAACAATTTGCAGAAAGATCGCCAGAAAGATCGCAGAAGGTAAAAAGTTTAATAAAACTATCACGAAGACAAGCCTTAAAAAATACTTAGGCCCGCAAAAATTCACTTCTCTAATAGCCGAGACAAAAGATGATGTGGGTATGTCTACAGGATTGGGTGTTACTGCAGCCGGGGGAGAAATAATGTTCATTGAGGTTGCTCTTATGCCTGGGAAAGGAAAACTTACCCTGACAGGTAAACTGGGAGATGTTATGCAGGAGTCGGCAAAAGCAGCTTTTACATGGACAAAGTCCCACTGGGATATGTTAGGTTTGAATGAGCGCTTTTCAAAAAACATAGATGTTCACATTCATGTACCTGAGGGTGCTGTGCCGAAAGACGGTCCATCTGCAGGAATTGCCTTATCAACAGCATTGGTATCCGCACTGACCGGTATTCCGGTCAAACGTACTGTTGCCATGACAGGTGAGGTTACTCTAAGAGGAAGAGTTCTTGAGATAGGCGGGGTGAAAGAGAAGGTCATTGCTGCTCATAGGGCAGGCATTAAGACAATTGTTTTGCCAAAGGATAATGAAAAAGATCTTGAAGATATCCCAAGTTCAACAAAGGAAGATATTGAATTTGTTTTTGCGAAACAGCTTGAGGATGTTTTATCTGTTTCCCTTAAAAAATGGCCAATAACTGATAAGAATAAAAAACACTTTGATACTCGTCCCTCATTTCTTGCAACAAATTAGTATTTCTTCTTACGAATTATTTTACTCATTCGTTGGATATACAAGATTTTTAACTTTTTCTGCCAATAACTATGAAAAAGCCATCAGTGATCAGATGGATTAGATTCGGAAAATTAATTCCACATGGATTTTAAGTATTAAAAATATTCCTAAAATATGGTAAAATACAAACACTTCCCGGGAAAAAAGTGGCTTTCTCCGGAAAAAGGAATATATGAGTTGTATTGGAAATATCAAGCAAGGGACTGTAATTATTGAGCGCGGAAAAGTATATAAGGTGTATAAGGTCAAAGAAGAGCAATATAACGGTGAACCTCAAGATGTGATGTACTACAAACCATATTTTGATGATCCCACACAAAATGGACTCATCTGCTCAATTCCTGTGAATAGCATAAGAGAAGCAAACATCAGGGTCCCATCTACAAAAAAAGAGATCAAAGAAGTACTAAGTGACCTGAAAAAGCAGGTGCGACTGAGAAATATTCTCGATGCAAAAGATGCAAAGACGGCAGTTAATGAAAATGATATTGGTGAAACTGTATCAGTCATAAGGAAATTTTGGGCGGAAAAGAAAAAAAGGGATACCGGAAATCTTCCAAAATCAAAAAAGGATATTCTGGAATCTGCGATTGAGCAAGTTGCGCAGGAGATCGCGTATGTCAGTAACACTTCTTTAGAGAAAGCTTACGAGAAGGTGAATCATGCGCTAGATAATTAAATTCTTCGATCAAAAAGTGATATTGCTGTTTTTCTGAGACACAACCTCAATTCTTTGAACAAAAAGCTTGATATTATGTTGTGCAATACTCTAGCTTTTGTTAAGATTAAATTGCTTCGATGGATGACAAAAGTAGAGACAACAATAACCACAGTGATGTGAACGATAATTTTGAATATAATCCTTCTGGATCTGTCGCGAGCGAAAACACCTCATCCGGATTTTTCAAAAAAGCTTTTTTTGAAGGTAAGAACGAAATTTCAAAACTACTAATGCTTTTCAAAAATCTGAAAAACAAAAAATATCTGGTTGTATTATTAGTATTAATTCTATTTATTGGTTTAGTAGCATTAAAAAACCGACCTTCGAAGAAATCAATACAGGTACGGCAGGAAGAACAGGAAGAGATCACTTCAGAAGATGATGGGTTTGAGAAAGTAGTTATCCCTGAACGCGAACAACCATTCTTCAAACTTGAAACGAAAGAAGTTAGGAGATTTGGAATATTGCCTGCAGAAGATTTTGTGCTAAAGACCATTGAGCCCGTGACAGCTTCGTATATTAGATCAGTGATCGAAGATCCGGAAAATTTTAGTATTGAAGAAACTGGTGACAAAGAAATTACGATAAAGAACCGGAACGCTCTTGATCTGGATGAGCCGATATCTATAGTATTAAACACTCAAGGTCAGCAATTGGGTGGCTATACTTTTGACCGTAATTATAGTTGGGCTTTTCAGGCGCAGGGTAAATTTGCAGTAGCATCAACTGTTCCAGGAAACGAAAAAACGCAGGTGCCTGTGAATACAGGAATAGAAATAACGTTTAATCAGGATGATTTTAAAGATCCTGTCAGATTAATTCAAATTGAACCTGAAATCCAATTCAGATCTCAGATCATTGATGAGACCTTTGTTGTTATTCCCGATAAACCTTTAGATCACGAAACTGTATACACTGTCAGATTAAAAAGTGGTTTGAGACTCAATTCAAGAGACGACCAAATAAGCGAGGATTATGAATTTTCTTTTCAGACTGAGGAAAAGAAAGAGCTTTCAAAACCCAAACCCTGGATCTCCATCCATAATAATTTTGTCCAGTCTTCTCCAACGGAGCCTTTTATCACTAGGGTAAGTACAGCGAATTGGAATAATGATATTAAAGTAAATATAAAGGTTTATCAGTTTGGGAATGCTTCGGAGTTTGTAAGCTCAAGGGAGGAATACGATGAAGCAGTTCGCGATTGGCAGGTATATTACCCGAATAGGTATAAATTTTCGGAAGGACTGGGAGAGGTATTAAATGAAGATGTCAGCGTGCAGGAGGAAGAACAAATTCAATATATCCAATTGTCCAAAAATCTTGACCCTGGATACTATCTGATGGAATTTAGGGTAGAGGGAGAACTAGTATCTAATCAAGTATGGTATCAATCCTCAGAAATAGCAGGTTTCATTTCTTTGGGAAGAGATGATATTATCGTTTGGGCTAATAATTTAGCTTCAAAGTCAGCTATCAACGGAGCGCTTGTCAGGAGTATATCAACCGGAGGAACTTGGATCACAAATGCTGACGGTGTTGCCAAGTTTCCATCAGCGCTAGAATATTTCGATGAAGATAACGATTACTTTGAGATATCTGATGCAGCAGGTAATTCTGTGGTCTTGCCGGTCGAGTCGCAAAAAGGAAACACCGGTCCGGGTGAGACTTCCGCTGATGATTTCTGGTCTTATCTTTACACAGAAAAAATATATTATCTAAGTAACGACACTGTAAATATCTGGGGTGTGATCAAGGATAGAGATACAGGTGTTGTGCCCAATGCAAGATTGGTTTTGTTTCATTCAGAAGAAATATATTCCGAGCCCCTAAGTCCATCAAGTGATGGTTCTTTTATCACCAAATTTCCGCTCAATGATGCTCCGGAGGGTTGGTATCAGCTTCAATTGAAAGTAGGAGATACTACAGTCGAGCAGTTAAGCTTCACGGTCAGACAGTATGTAAAACCTGACATGAAGATCGAAATAAGCTCCGACAAAAAAGCGATCTTTACAGATGAAGAGGTCAAATTTGAGGTAAAAACATCATTTTTCGATGAAACTCCCGGTGCAAATATCGACCTTAATGTCCATGAATACCAATCAGGTAAAAAGACAACCTCGAAAACCGATGATAATGGTGTTATTGAATACACTTACAGACCCAGCTATAAACAAGGATACTATTACCCGAGGTATGAAGGTATTTCAGCGATACCCGGGATCACTCAGGAAAGTATTGTTGAGGGCAGTGGCAGTGTTAGAGTTTTTGGTCCGAAGATCATGATGACAACCGACAGGGATCAAGAATCTGATAAGGCTTCGTTCACTGCGACCTTTAATAAAGTTGATCTGACAGGTATCAACAGCGGAACAACCAATGATCCCAAGGGAGATCCTGTCGGTGGTAAAGATATTAATGTATTGATTGAAGAACACTGGACAGAAAGAGTGGAAACAGGATTTACTTATAGTTTCATTGAGAAATTAACTTACAAAACCTACAAATATGAAAGAAAAACTGAAGAGAAAGAAAATTTAACCCTTACCACCGACAGCTTTGGTGAAATATCTCATAACTTTGATATGACAATTGGCCGCTCTTATACTGTAGAGATTTCTGTGAATGACGAAGACGGCAAAAAAGTTGAAAGAACTTTGTACTTCTATGCATCCAAGTGGGTCGGAAGTTACGGGTATTATGGTAGTAGCAGCGAGGACACAAACGTTTATATTGATCTGGCTTTTGGCAGAGATACAAATGTCTATTCAGTTGGGGAGGATGTATATGTCAAATTGACCCAGCAGGGAGATGATTATAAAAAATTAGATGATGATAAGTTTCTTTTTACTAAATCTCAAAGGGGCAGACAAGATGCTTTTGTTGAGGATGTCCCGCAGTTTTCTTTCCAATTTTCGCAAAGTGATGTTCCTAACACTTTTGTGAGCGCGGTAGTTTTTAATGGAAGGATCTACAAACGTGCTGAAGGATATTGTCAAACAAATTGGGTATGCGGAGGAGGATGGGGATATTACCATTATTACTATAGCCATAATACCTTCAAGGGTATTTATATAACACATAAAAAAGAGGATAGTGAACTTGATATAGAAATTAAAACAACAAAAGCAAAATACGAACCGGGTGAGCGAGTTGATATTCAGGCTATTGTCACCAAGGATGGTAATCCTGCCGGGGGAGCTAGTGTGAATCTTGCTATGGTCGATGCCGCACTAGCAGCCATTGGCGGTGTACGTGAACCCAGTGTTTTAGCAAGCGTTCATGAGGCGATACCTCACCAGATATACTACGTTTATACCACTCATGAGCCAATAATTCCTGATACTCCGGGAGCAGAAAAAGGCGGTGGTGGCGGTGATAGGGATAATTTCAAAGACACAGCAGCATTTTATCAGGCACAAACTGATGGTGAGGGAGTGGCTAATTTTAGCTTTGAACTTCCTGACAATATCACGACATGGATAGTTTATATGCAGGCAATTAATGGCAATCTGCAAGCCGGTCAGTCTGAAAGCAGCATTATCGTGACAAAGGATTTCTTTGTAACGTCAAAGTTTCCGAAAAATATCTTAGTGGGCGATAGTGCTTTTATTAGTGCAAATAGCTTTGGTGTGGCACTTAATGAAAATAGCACTATCGATTACTCAGTATTATTTAACGACGGAGGAAGTGAAATAGATAGTCAGCAGGCTCAAGAAAAAGCATTTGTAGAGAAAGATTTTAGAATACCAGAACTTGAAGAAGGAACTTATGATGTTATTGTCAGAGGTAAATACTCTGATATGAATGACGGTGTTCGCTTACCTCTGGAGGTGGTTAATTCAAGAATAAGACAAGAATATTCGGTAAAACACAATGTGGATGAGGGCGGTGAACTAAGTGATCTAATTACAGACGATCATCTTGAGGACGAACCAATAATGTTGGTGGTATCAGATGAGGGGAAGGGAAAGTTTTTCTACACCCTTAGGGATTATTGTTATAGAGGTTGGAGCAATAGGTTAGAGAAAAGAATTGTTTCAAAGAGATCAGATACTTTACTGCGTGACAAATTTGACTATGAGGAATGCCGTATGATCGAACCGTTTTTCTCGGAATTTCAGGGTGCAGATGGCGGTTTGTCTCAAGTTGTCTGGGGAGGAAGTGTACTTGACACATCTCTTTGGGCAGTAATAGTTGCACCAGACGAATTTGACCAGGATAAATTGGTTAAATATTTTGATGATGTTTACGAAAACAGTCAAGGTGACAGACTGCACAAGATAAGGGCTGGATGGGCTTTATCGCTTTTGGGAGAAAGTAAATTAAGGGAGCTGAAAGCAATGATTCCTGCTGCTATTTCATTTGATGAAAAAGTATATCTTGGGATCGCACTTGCACAGCTTGGTGATAGGGAGGTTGCTAGAGGTCTTTTTCTTGATATTCTTGCTGATTATGCATATGAGCTTCATCCATACATAAGAATTGATTCAACACAAGACAGGGGCGCCAGTTATGAAGATTTCGTTGTTGAGACAAGTAAGGCCCTTTTGCTTGGTGAACTTGTGGATGATAAATATAACGATCGTATGTATGAATACATCGATAATTACAGAGGAACCTTGCAAAATTATTTGATAGATCTGAGTGACATTGAGTATATTGATAACGCAATTGCGACACTACCGGATAGTGACACACAGTATAGTTTGACCACGACTGCAGGCACAATTTCAGAAACACTCGACAAGGGAAAGAGTGAGTGGTATGAGCTTACTTCTAATGATATTGATCAATTTGAATTTTCTTTGGAAACCGGAAAAGCTGATCTATTGGCAAAGTATCTTATTGATATAGATGTATTAAAAACTAAGAGTCAAGACAAACGGCTTTCGATCAAACGTACTATAACTGAGGCCAAAAATGACGATGGCGTGATAAGACCGGGAGATATTGTCAAAATAACTTTAGAGCTGACACTTGATCTTGATAATGCGCCGAAATGTTCGTATCAAATAAAAGATTCGCTTCCTTCCGGTTTGACATATTTAAGCAGTCCTGGCAGTTTTGGTTTTAAAGATGCCTATTATGCAAGGGAAACTACCGGAAATACGATTGTGTTTAACACTTATAGCTCAAAATGGATATTCAAAGAAGGCAAGCAAGTTATAAATTATTATGCGAAAGCTTCGGCTGTTGGAGAATACAGAGCAGAACCGGCAGTCTTCCAATCGCTCAAGGAACTCACGGTCTTTTCGATGACAGATGAGGGAACTGTAGTGGTAGAATAGCTACAAAATGAGTTTAATAAATTCCAAATTTAAGATAATAGTGTCAATATTGCTGATAATAATTATTTTAGTTGGATTATTTTACAAACAAAGAAAGGAACAAAAAGTATTAGGTGAATCGGATGATGAACATTTAGATATTCGTGGATTGGTAATACCTCACCATGACCTTGCTTTTGATCTAATAATTAGAGCTATTGAAAGTTCAAAGAAAGATACAGGTTACAGAAAAATTGTGATCATCGGACCCAATCATTACTATCCCAACAGCCCCTTTATAACAACCGGAGATAGTTTGAGAGATTATTCAATAGACGAAGATTATGTTACGAAATTAGTCAGTTATGATCACGTTCATTTTGATAATGAAATGTTAGGAAATGAACATAGTATCGGGATACCGATAGAGTACTTGGGCAAAGCATATCCCGAAGCAGATTTCATACCGATCATTGTTTCGCATTATTATAATGAGGAGTCAATGGACAAATTTGCAGAAAAACTATCTGAAGACTTTTCATCTGAAACTCTTTTTGTAATGGCAGTGGATTTTTCCCACAATGTAGGTTTTGAAGAGGCGATGAGAAATAACGATGATTCTATTTCTGCAATTGAAAGGTTTGATTATAATACTATCATTAATTTTGACGACAGATATATGGACTCACCTCTCTCAACAATACTGTTTTTAAATATTATGGAAAAATTGGGAGCAAAGAATTGGCAAACATATGACTCTTCACACGCAAGTTTGCTTAAGGGAATACCCAACCTTCAAGGGACAAGTTACGTGACAGGGGTTTTCTCGAAATAATATACTTTATGTGGTGTTACAATAGATATCTAAAAGCGGTTACGCTAGTTTTCGAAAAAAAGTGAGGAGAAGTTTTTAATAAATTATTTAAATAACAGTAAAATGGCACAAAGAAGGTACAGACATAGAAAAAGACATCTTCAGGAGAGAGAAAAAAGAAGAGCTGAGAGCGCTTTGCACCGCAGGGAAAGATTGGGTCAAAGAATGAAAAGGCAACTAGTTCGTGCTCAGGAGAATGAAATTACCGAATATCATATTTATAAAAAACTAGCCGATATTGTCAAAGATGAGAATATCGAAAATAGTAAGGTCTTAGAAAAAATTGCAGAGGAGGAAAAGAAACATTCCGAATTTTGGAAAGGGTACACCGAAGAGGATCCAAAGCCGAAAAGATTTAAAATATTTTTCCATAATATTTTAGCAAGACTTTTTGGACTTACATTTTCGGTAAAGTTGATGGAGCAGGGTGAAGAGCTTGCCCAGGTGAATTATTCTGAAATAGCCAAAGAGATTCCTGAGGCAGAAAAGATTGAAAAAGAGGAGGGTGAACACGAGAAAAAATTGCTGGGACTTTTGGATGAAGAGAGATTGAAGTATGTCGGATCAATGGTGTTGGGAGTAAATGATGCATTAGTCGAGCTGACTGGAGCGCTTGCTGGTCTTACATTGGCATTCCAAAATACAAGATTAATTGCTCTAACAGGACTCATTACAGGGATCGCAGCATCTCTGTCAATGGGAGCATCGGAATATCTTTCGGTAAAGGCTGAAGATAAAGAAAAAGAGCCTGTAAAAGCATCCATATATACGGGAGGTATGTATGTTGTTACGGTGATGATCTTGATCTTTCCTTATTTTATTTTTACGAACATTTATTATTCACTTGCCCTTACCCTTTTTAATGCAATATTTATAATTTTGCTTTTTACTTTTTATATTTCGGTTGCCCAGGACCTGCCTTTCAAAAAGCGATTCTTTGAGATGGCAGGGATTTCTCTTGGAGTTTCTGCTCTAACTTTTGGTATTGGTTATATTGTAAGAAATACTTTTGGTATTGATATGTAGTTCAATTTTCTTTGCCAAATTATTCTGACAAGTCATTCTAGTAGCAATTTTTAAACGACTTTTGCAGCAACTCTTTTTGTACTATAATTTTTGTGGCTATAATCTCATGATATTCGTTTTTAGAGTATCTTAGATATAATATTTTGATAGGATTATTATTGTACATTTTTATTTTAAATTTTTAGGAGGTGAAAAAACATGAAAGTACTTAAATTTGGAGCAGTTTGGTGTCCGGGTTGTCTTGTAATGAAGCCTCGTTGGAAAGAGATCGAGGAAGAAAACCCGTGGCTCAAAACGGAATATTACGATTTTGATGAGAATAAAGAAATGGTAGATAGATATCATATTGATAAAAATCTGCCAACCTTTGTTTTTTTGGACAAAAATGAAGAGGAGTTTCTTAGGTTGCAAGGCGAACACTCAAAAAAAGAGCTTGTAAAAATAATTAATGATAATAAAGATAAATGAGTATTTTTAAAAAGATAAGTACAATAATAGTGGCGGTTTTTCTTATACTGATAGTTATTAAGCCAACAAATGCACAGGAAAAACACGTGAATGTGTATTTGTTTTGGGGAGATGGCTGTCCGCATTGTGCAAAAGAGAAGGAATTTCTTCAAGCACTGGATGAAAGTAATCCAGAGGTAAATGTTTACTATTTTGAGATTTACTATAGCAGCGAAAATAGAAAGTATTTACAAGAAGTACAAAAAACTCTAGGAACAGATTCTAATGGCGTTCCTTATTCGGTAGTAGGAGATCAGTCCTTCGTTGGTTTTAGTCCAACAATAACCACAGAAGAAATTAAGAACAGGATTATTTATTGCTATCAAAATGATTGCCCGGATTCTGTGGCTAGTATAGTAGGTATAGTTCCAAGGGTGGATGAACCTGTACCAACAAAAATCCCGGAAGATGATAATGGTGAGAATGATCATGATGGTTCAATTGATCTCTCTCAAAAGCAAGACGACCAAAATGAAGCTGATACAGGATCAGATGCTGATGACAAAGAAAATATAATTCCTGAAAAAATCGTTTTTCCCGTCATTGGAGAAATTCAGACCAAAAACCTTTCGCTTCCCGTTTTTACAATTGTCTTGGGTGTTTTGGATGGCTTTAATCCTTGCGCAATGTGGACACTTCTTTTCTTGATAAGTCTTCTGTTGGGTATGGAAAATAAAAGGAGAAGGTGGATATTAGGAACTGCTTTTATTATTGCTTCTGCTTTTGTCTATTTTTTGTTTATGGCCGCTTGGCTAAATCTTATTATTTTCGTTGGTTTCGTTGTTTGGGTCAGGATACTAATAGGACTAGTGGCAATTGGTGGAGGAGGGTATAACCTAAGAGAATATTTCACCAATAAAGAAGCTGCCTGTAAAGTGACTGGATCTGAAAAAAGACAGAAAGTTTTTGAAAAACTTAAAAATATTACTCATCAGAAAAAGTTTATAATTGCCTTGGGTGGAATAATTTTACTTGCTTTTGCAGTTAATCTGGTTGAACTTATTTGTTCGGCTGGACTTCCTGTTGTGTTCACCCAAGTTTTAGCTTTGAGTGAACTTAGTAGAGTTACTTATTATGGATATATGCTTATGTATATCTTTTTCTTTATGATAGATGATCTTTTTGTTTTCTTTACAGCAATGATTACCTTGGAAATGACAGGAATAAGTACAAAATATAGCAGAGTTTCTAATCTTGTTGGGGGAGTACTAATGCTTACTATTGGTCTACTTCTTATCTTCAAGCCGGAAGTATTGATGTTTGGGTAAAACTTAGAGAAGATATTGCACTCCCGGAGTGCAATATTGTGGAATACTCATTTATAATCAGGAGGGCAAGATGTCTTTTTATGGACGAGTTTTACTAAACGTTTTAATAATTCCATATCAAACTCTTCCACTGAGCGGACTTTGATATGTCTCATTGTTTTTCCGCTGCCTTCGAAATTTCTTATCTCTTCTTCAGACAATCCAGTAATTGCAAAGCCAATATGAATTCTCTCTTTCATTGCAGCAATATAGAATTTCCCTCCATCGTATACAGGCACACCCCATCTGAATTCCTCTTTGCAGTTTGGAATAGTGTTCAATATTAATTCTCTTGATCTTTTGAGAAGTGTTTTTTTAATACTATCTTGTTTTTCAATATATACTTCAACCTTTTTGATCACGGGTAATAGTAAGGTGTATTTAATGATTATCAATACTAAAGTACAAAGATTTTATGTCTAAAGTAATTTAGTACTTTACAGTTAAAATTCTTCAGGGTCAGGGACAGAAACGTCTATTTTTCCAACGTTGTTAAGTAGTTTTTCTTGTTCAGAGTGGGTTTCTACTACGAAATTTCCAGTGGACCATCCGCGATGCCAATTACCATCGGGGGTTTTTACATCAGAACGTTTACTATCCCTCCAAAAAATCATTTCAGTACCATCACTTGAACTGACGGCACGTATAATACCAAGTCTATCCCATTCTTTTTGTTGTGGATATTGCTCTTTACTTTCTACTCCTGCCATTTTTCAGTTAATAAAAATGACCCCACCACATATAAATGTATCGTATTTTTTCGTGAAATATCAAGGGTTAATTATGAAAAATGCACAAGGACTGTTTATTTTGAGGTTTTGAAAAAATGGTTATAAGTATTGCTTTAATTTATTTGCGAATTTCATCCTGTCTTTAGGGTTGGACAGAATCTTATCTTTTGGCTGCAGGGATTCGAATTTGTCACCTTCGTATCTTGGAAAAACGTGAAGATGATAGTGGAACGCGTGCTGCTGACTTGCAGGTTCATTATTTTGTCTTATTGTGATTCCGTCGCATTTATAAGCATTTTTCATTGCGATTGAGATCTTTTTGGCAACTAGAAATATTCTTTGGCCAACATTATTAGGTAATTCGTAAATATTTTCGTAGTGTTTATTCGGAACAATAATGACATGACCTTCACAAGTTGGGATCCAGAAAGAGTTTATATATGCGGTTACTACATCGTCTTTGTAAACCTCATCAGTTAGCTTAAGGAGTGTATCTTTTCTTTCAACTCCAGAAAGACCAATGCAAATCGGGCACTTATAGTTTTTGGGCGCATGTCTAATCATGCTTGTATTATATAATACGAATGTATATGAAAATACTTTTTGTAAGACATGGGGAAAGTGTGGATGATATTGAAGATCGCTATGGTGGTTGGGCGGATTTTGATTTGACAGAAAATGGGAAAAGGCAAGTTACTGAAACAGCTGATAAGATCTCTTCTTTAGATGAAAGGTTTGAAATTATCCTTTCCTCACCGTTGAAAAGAGCTGTTCAGGCAGCGGAGATAATTTCTAATAAACTCGATATTAAAGTGGAGATTTTTGAATATCTCAAGGAAAGGAATTTAAACGGTATCTTGACCGGGTTGATCAAAAGTGAAGCAAAGAAAAAATATCCTGATCAAGTAAGAAAGCATGAAAATTATGAATATGTAGATGCCAGTGAGAGGGCTGAAGATATGAATAGCAGAGTAAGAAACGCAATTGACATATTGTTAAAAAAGAAACTGAACTCATTAATAGCAGTGACTCATGGACTGTTTTTGACAGCTTTCTTTAAAGAAATGATGAACATCAATATTTCTAAAGTTAGTGATGGAGGGTATGTGTTGGTTGAAGAGAAATACGGCAAATTTGATATTATCAAGGAAGACGGGATTGTATATGAATAATATTAAGGCAGTTATACTTGATGCTGATGGAGTTGTGATAAAAGATCATGAGTATTTTAGTGTTCGTTACAAAAGGGATTTTGGTAAATCACTGAAAGATGAAGTAATAACAAACTTTTTCAAAAATGAATATAAGAAAACTGCTGTAGGTAAAGCAGACTTAAAAGAGCTTTTGGAGAAAAGGTTGGACGAGTGGGGTTGGAAGGGAACAGTTGATGAACTTTTGAAATATTGGTTTGAGGGTGAGCGTGATGTCAATAAGAAGGTCTTAGAAATTGCTAAGAATTTGAGAGAAAAAGGTGTAAAAATAGGTCTTGCTTCGGATAATGAGAGATACCGCGCAGAATATTTGTTTGATGAGGTAGGATTGGAATACTATTTTGATTACATGTTCTTTTCTTGTTTTTTAGGTTTCACAAAATCAGATCCAAAGTTTTTCGAATACGTTATCAATAAGCTGAAATTCAAACCTCAGCAAATAATTTACTTTGATGATGATCAGGAAAATGTCGATGTTGCAAAAGGTGTTGGTATTGACGCAAGACTTTATGAATCAGTATCTCAGCTGAGTGAATTATTGTGATCAGGAAGTAGTTATATATTGATATGTAAGCCGGAATAAGTATTTACTAATATTATTGATTTCTCCTATGATGTTCCGCTCGATCGGCAATATCGTCAGCTCTTTCTTCATGCATTTGACTTCTTGGAATATATTTACCTGAGGGAGTTTGAATGAGAGTATCCGGAACACCTTCTTTTGTTGTTCCGGGTGCAGTTTCACCTCTGGAATTTTCGATAAATGTCACTTGTTTGACACTGCCTCCACCGCCTTTTTCTGGTGCGTAATTAATATGTTTTTCAATATTCACCATGATAGATATGAAATGTTTCTTTTCGTATTATGAATATTATACTAATAATAAGTGAATTTTAGTAGGAAGTAATGATAGTCAAGGAAGTATTTAAGGTTTATTCAATCTTTTAGAAGATTCTAATCTTTTAAGGTCAGGGATTTGAGTTTACAACCAGGAATGGTAGCAGTGAACAAACTTTTCTTTCAAAATCAAGGATTTTAATCCTCGGTTGTTTATTTACGATCTTTAAATAAACCTATTCGATCATCTCGGTTGGTTGTAAACCAGCCTTCTTGTGGTAGATCAATTTCTTCTTTGGTTGTTCCCAAAGGGTACTTACATAAGTCACAATAATAGGTTTTACCAAGATCTTCCCAAATTTGATCGTCATCTGTTCTTTCTGATAAAGATCTATATTGTCTTTCTTCTCTAGGTTTCAGGCCAACCCAACCACCACACTCTTTACAACGACATGCGGCTGAATGAGGCACATCCTTTCCGTTCTGATATCCTAACGCCAGTTCCAATGGTCCATTTCTGACTTGCCATTCTAATTCTGGATCTAAATTTTCATACAAAATACCGGAATTTCTTGCTTCGTTTCGTCGAAAATCCAATTGGCTCTTTGGAAATACAGGTCTATGTTCAATTTTGTTCACTAGATGAATATTTGCTAATTTTATCAGTATTATTAGGCATTTTTAAAAAGAAATAGGATGATATTAAATATTTTTCAAATATGCTAATTATTATTTTTTTACCTTCTTGGATGTTTGAGAGGTTTCCTTTGAGGTAAATAAGGTACTCTGGATCTCCCTTTAGGTTTTTCATTTGTCTTTTCCTTTTCATTTGCTACTCCATCTTCAATTATGATCTCAAATTTTTCTATTTCCTCAGATATGATGGGATTTGGCGGTTGCCAATCTCCACCAATTCTTCCATATTTTCTCTTACTCATTATAATGAAAAGATATTGTTTCAAATTAAATACTTATTATCAATGTTGATATTAGAATAATTTGGTACAATGGATACTCATGTCAAGATCAAAGGTTTATTATCAATTAGTAAAGGACGAAAAGGATTGGGATCGGGCAGCGAGAGCTGTTTTAGAGCAAGTTGTTAAAGATATTAAGTTATCTTCAAAATTGACATTAAAGATACACTCAGGTCAACCGGGTAATACCAGCTTCATTCAACAAAAACATATGGAAGGAGTTATTGATCTACTGCAGGAAAAAGATATTGATCTTACTTTCATGGAAACAAATACAGCAGGAGGGGCAAGGTCGGAAGGGAATTCACATCGTCAAGTTGCAAAAGAACATGGTTTCATCCGTTTACCTTTTGTAGTTGCTGATGGGGATAATGGGATGGATCATGTGATGGTTCCAATAAAAAATGGAAAACATTTCAAGAAATGCAAAATTGCCAGACAGTTGCATGAAAGCAAACAGGTCTTGGTGATATCTCATTTTAAAGGTCATATCATGACAGGTTTCGGAGGAGCGATAAAGATGTTGGGAATTGGTTATGCCTCAGCGCGAGGGAAAATTGAAGCTCACGCTATTCCGGAGATTCCTGATAATGAGACAATTGACTGGGGAAAAGCTGTCAAAAAAAGAGATAAAAAGACGGGCAAAGTAGATTGGAATAATGCCTATGTTTACGATAATGTCGCCTTCATGCAAAGAACTGCTGAATATGCACTGGCTGCAAAAAAGCCCAACGATATTCACTTGGTTTATGCAGTTAATTTAGTTAGGAATTGCGATTGTGATGGTCAAAAAATGGAGCCAATTTATAACGACTTGGGTATTTTTGCATCAACTAATCCAGTTGCTGTCGATAAAGCAATTTTGGATATGTTGGATGAAAGAGAAGGAGAACCAACGTACTGGGGTCGTCAAATTTTTGACTATAGCGAAGAGATAGGATTAGGATCGCAGGATTATGAGCTAATTGAGGTTTAAAACTCTTTCATGACTTCATTGGATTGTTGTTTACAATTTGTATTACTAAAAATAACTGATTGGGAAATTTCGATGATCGTTTAATCATTTATTTAAAATTAAGCTATAATACTCTTATTAAGGAAGTACAATTATTTATTAGGGTTTGAGTGTTGACTTCTGGTTTGATGATTGTGTAGTCATATAATGAAAAAAAACTTTTTATTTGTATCATACGATGCGCTCATAACGGACACCGCATGGCAGGTGGTAAAAGAAGGGAATAACGTTAAGTACTTCATAAAAAATAAATATGCTAAAAATATTGGGAATGGATTTGTTCCCAAGACAGAGAGCTGGAAGAAAGAATTGAATTGGGCGGATATTATTGTTTTTGATGATGTTTTGGGTCATGGAGCTTTGGCAGAAGAATTGCGGAAAAAAGGCAAACTAGTTGTGGGAGGAACCAGCTATACTGACAGACTTGAGGATGACCGCTCATTTGGTCAAAGTGAACTGAAAAAACACGGGGTAAGGATCCTTCCTTATATGGAGTTTAATTATTTTGATGATGCGATAGATTATGTTAAAGCAAATCCCAATAAGTATGTAATTAAGCCTAGTGGTGAGGCTCAGAATATAAAAAAACTATTATTTGTTGGCCAAGATGA
>JAFGPD010000002.1 GCA_016926185.1 Candidatus Woesebacteria bacterium
CATAAAAATTTAGATATGTTCAAAAAATTACTTACTCCTCTTTTCTTTTCTATTTTCTTTACAACGATATAGAAAAACAAATCCCTATCATGTCCCCAGAGGGTTATCCTTTTAATGTATTATCAACTACAGATGTATCATTATAGCGGAGAATTGAAGGAGTATGGCAAAAAGGAGTCATGAAACAATGTTGAACGATGAATTACGGGTGTTGACCTTTTTAGAACAATCTGGAAAGGACAGCATCGATGAGATTGCGAAAAAATGTAGTTTTTCCCGTCAGAAGGTCTCGAAGATTATAAAAAAACTAGAGGAAGAAAAAATAATTTGGGGATACACTGCCATATCTGACGAAAAAGAAAAAAACCTCAAGCATTTTACCGCACTTGTAAAGAAATCAAATATATCATTAGATGATGCAGTTAAAAAAGAAATATTAACTGATAAAATCGATAACCACCCGAAAGGATTGGTATCTATTGAAAATATCTACTTCACCCATGGGATATGTGATATGATTTTTACCTTCTATGCACCTGATGTAATTACCGCAAAGCGGTTTCTAAATCTCACATTTGTCAGGTTTCAAAAGTTTGTAAAAGAATATACCCTCATTGAGACACTATTTCCTATTCGAAAACAAGGATTAAAAAATCCAAAAATTGAAAAATTATCTGATTATATTTGAAATAATTAGAAGAAAATCCATTCAGTTCATTTCATAGAAATTGGTTATTCCCCTGCTTTTTAGTACTAAATTTTGTCTATGAGTTTCTTACAACACTGGAAAATATTCTTTGTTATATTCATCTTTCATACTATTCCATTAGTATCGTATTGGTTATCACTTTTTTATCCCCCTTGAAGTATCTTATCAATAAGACGGTATCTCAATAGGAAAAGCTCAAAAAGAGTCAGATTTTAACATCCCGCTATGAAAAAGGTTGCTGCGTATGCAAAACTCCTTCGACTCCCCGGTATCGGTGCACTTGGTACCACTACCTTAATTGGAGCATTAACAGTCGGTGTCACCGACTTAGTTGATCTAAGCATTGTTTTTTTAGTCGGCTCTCTTTCAGCTGTTTTTGGTTTTTTACTTAACGACTACGCTGATGTGGAACTTGATAACCTTGTTGATGATTTAAAGAAAAAACCACTTGTCAGCGGAGACGTATCAAAAAGATCAGCACTAATGATAGGGATCTTTCTCATCTTATTGACCTTCTTTCTTATCTCATTGCTGTATTATGAAAAACCACTCGATACATACAAATTCATTGCAATAAACTGTATCATCCTTGCTGGGATCCTGGGCAGTGTGTATGATTTATTCGGCAAAAGAATCATCGGTTCTGATTTTCTTGTTTCGATATCAATGTCTTTTGTGTTCTTATTTGGTGCTCTTTCATTTGGTCAACCAACAGTTATAACATGGATAATCTTTATCCTCACCTTTAATCAAGCACTACATATGAATGCTGTTGAGGGCGGCATAAAGGATGCTGACCATGATTACAAAATGGGTGTGACAAACATCGCGCTTTCTTCAGGAGTAAAAGTAGACGGAAATGCTCTTTTTATTCCACCTACCTTTAAGGCATTTGGATTTGGGATACGACTGTGTTCAGCGGTTCTCTTGTTCACCCCTTTTGTGTTCTTTGGGTATGACTATTACCTTTGGCAAATTATTTTATTAGCGGTTCTAACTTTTATTTTATTAGTTTTGAGTGTTAAATTTTTAACGATGAAAATTTTTGATAGAAGTAAAATAAGAAAACTCATTGGGATTCAATCATTTTTACGATATTCTCTTGTGCCGATAATGTTAATTCCAATAATAGATATTCTTCCCTCCGTGATACTGATTTTCTTTCCAATAGTCTGGTACATAGTCTTTACACCACTCCTTGGAGAAGAATTGTTCAAACCTCGGATGTAAACACATTTTTTAAAAAGATGGAAAAAAACAAATTACGATGTAGCACGAGCCCGGGTGGAGTTTGTAGGCGAACCAACCACACACCACCCTGCATAATATTAATATATGACATGGATTATCATATCATGAGCAAGGATAAAGGACGAATAACAACTGCTTTAGGGTTAATCTGGAGTGATACCAAATGGGGGATAAGATAGATAGAACATTGAAAAACATGGAGTTAATATCGAGCAGCAAGAGTTCTGTAGCAAAATTTCTCAGGATTCAAAGAAGTGTCGCAGCCCTCCCGTTGCTTGTTATTTATACTATCGTTGGATTATATTTCACTGGGTTTAATTTCTTCCACGTGAACTACCTCCTTGGCGCTCTTGCTCTCTATCTGCTCTCAGTAGCTGTCAATGGGTACAACAATCTCTTTGACGTTGAAGAGGATAAACTAGCGATATCCAGTGGAATTATAAAGGCGAACTATTTACTAAAAGAATTTACGTGGCGTCAATTAAAATGGAATCTTGTGCTCACCAGCATCGCCCTTGCCGTCGTAGTGTTTCTCATCGGAAATCTAGAATTTGCCATCATATGCGCTTTTACCTATGGTCTTGGAATTATCTACACCAGACCAATTCGACTGAAAAACAGACCATTCCTTGGAACTATATCCAACACCTATGGGTTCTCACTTTTACCCATCCTTAGTTGCTACTTTTTGTTCAATGGTGACCTGACAGCGACTATTGCATTTAGCCTAGCTACAGTTCTTCCAACGTTCGCAAGTTGTCTTATCGCTGAAATTGCTGACCGCGAGGTAGACCGGAAAATTGGAACACGAACTACCGCCTGTTGGCTTGGCACGCGCCTCAAGACAGTTATCAAAGCTATATTGATCTTTTCAGTTGTTTTATATTTCGTTGCTCTGCTTATCCACTGGGCTGTGGTTCTTGTTACCCCCTTTCTGGTGATAATTCTTTATGAAATCGATAGACTTTACATGGACTTTACCGATAAAAAAGCAGATTTTATCCTGTTAAAAATAGGCGCGAATCTCTCAAAATTTCTGGTAGTCTATGTCATAGCTGCGATAATCTTCCACGAGACCGCAGCTATTCTTCATATAAATATTTTTTAATCACTGAAAGGGATTTTTCGCTTCAACTTAACCATCAGCTGAGGAGTAATGAAAGTATCTCAGGGGACGCAGTGACAAGATTTTTGCGATGATTAGCGTTAAGTAATTTACTCAGACGTCATCTCACAATTTCAGATGATCCATGATTGACAGAATATCAGCAGAGTGTAACAGAAG
>JAFGPD010000011.1 GCA_016926185.1 Candidatus Woesebacteria bacterium
AAAACAGGTACTGCAGAGACGGGTGGAGAGAATGATCCACATGCGTGGTTCACTTTCTTTGCGCCGGTAGAAGAACCGGAAATTGTGGTAACGGTCTTGGTAGAGAATGGTGGAGAAGGATCAAAGGTTGCGGGTCCTATTGCCAGGGAGATTTATGACACATGGTTTTCTATAGAATAATACCAATATACAAATCTATACGAATGATACAAATAATACTAATTTATTAGTATGAATAGCTAACAATTAAAGTATTCGTGCACATTCGTTGCATTCGAATCAATTTGTAGATTAGTATTATCTATAATGACTGATGATAAATACCTCGTTGCTCTTTACTCATTTTTGCCATTTGGTCCTGCTAGGACTGAACTTCTAATTAAGTATTTCAAAAGTGCGGAAAAGGTATGGAAATTAAGTAAGAAGAAACTTCTTGAAGTTGGATTGAAAAAGGATATTGTCATAAAATTTATTGAATATCGTAAAGAGTTTGATCTGAAAAGTTATTTCAAGAAACTCAAACAAAAGGAAATAGGTTTTATAACTATCAATGATAAGAATTATCCAAAGAACCTGATCGATCTTGATGATGCGCCGGCAGTTTTATATTACCGAGGAAATATTGATTCTTTTGATGAAAATGCTGTGGCTATGGTTGGCAGCCGAAAGATTAGTTCATACGGCAAAGAAGTTGCAACACGTTTTGCTACTGAGTTTGCACAATATGGAGTGACAGTTGTTTCAGGTCTTGCTTTTGGTATCGACTCCGCTTCACACAAAGCTGCAGTCGAAGCAGGAGGTAACTGCGTTGCGGTATTGGCGTCAAGCGTTGATAACATCACTCCCAGAAGTAACTTATGGCTTGCTAAAAAGATAATTCAGTCAGGTGGACTTATTGTTTCTGAATATCCATTAGAGACTGAAGTCCAAAAGGGTTTCTTTCCTTTCCGAAACAGAATTATCTCTGGACTAAGTAAAGCTGTCATCGTTGTTGAAGGGATGGAGAAGTCGGGTACACTCCATACTGCTTCTCATGCGGCTAAACAGGGGAGAGAAGTGTTTGCGGTTCCGGGTCAGATCACTTCTCCTTTGTCCGGCGCCCCGCATTACCTTATCAAAAATGGTTCAAGCATTGCCTTTAGCGTTAAAGATGTTTTGGATGAACTTGACATGCAGCTTAAAGTGGATAAAAAAGCGGTGGAGAAAATTATGCCCTCGGATGAGCTGGAAGAAAAGATATTGGGAGTTTTGGAAACGCAGGAAAAACATGCTGATGAGATCGCTAGGGAGTTGAAGATCTCTGCTAGCGATATTTCAGCAAAGCTGACGATGATGGAGCTTAAGGGGTTGGTTAAAAATATCGGCGGAGGAGAATATAAGATAAACTAATTGAAAAAACTTAGCAGTTTACACAAACTTAGTTGTTTGAAAATATTTGGCACTCCGAACCACCCGGTATCAACTTGTATGCATCTTGTGAGATCGTAATATGACCTTGTCCTAGATGTACGAGTTGATTAAGAGAGCTATCACAATTACCGATGAAAGGCAATTCATTATTCCATGCCTCGTTTGGATTTGGGATCATATGACTTCCATTCACCAATCGGTTAATTTCATCACCAGCATATTGTTCTGCTAAACTATCAATCTCAATATAACCTTGATTTGTCATGTCGATCCACCATTCAGCTAAGCTTACTTGTTCATTCTCTTTCCACTGCCTGTCAACCCATTTTTCTTTTAAAGATTGAATTTCTTCCATCTGTTCGGGAGATAAAGAAACACTTTGGTCACCGGGAGTAGTTACCCTCTCAGTAACAGTGGTGTCTTCTGATCTTACTGTAATGGTTTCTTGGTCCAGTGCTTCGGTCTGATTAGAATGAGGTTGTATTTGAATGTCTTCTATTGTAGCTACTTTTTGGCCCTCAGAATTACCTATATACACATCTCTCGCGAAGATATCTGCATTTCTTATCACGGCACCTTCTTGAAGATCACCCCATCTTTTTATTCCGATTTTCATTTCTCCGGAGGCAAATCTTTCTGCGGGATTAACAAGATGAGATCCATTTTCATTGTCGTATTGTACTGAATTATTAGGTAACACAAGTCTTACTAGTGTTATGCCATCTTCTAATTGGCCAAACGTTATTTCCATGGCATTGATTATGTCCTGAGAGGAAGGTGGAAAATTAAGTTTATCTCCCTCTGAAGTTGCAGAATCTAACATGGATCCTATTATTTCAGATCCACCGATAAATACACTAGGTAAAGTGGCATCTCCTTGGAGCTCTGCACTTCCTGTTTTTGTACCAAAAAGATGATCTGTCGATACAGTGATTTCTTTTATGGGTAATGTACTGTCTAGATTAAATGCCATAAGGAGACCTTTACCTTCTGGTATTAAAGGAGTTTCACCCTGAAGAACATTCTCGGGTAAACGAAAGGAAATATTTTCTACTTCTTGGTCATCGGGATCTTTTTCTATCGAAGCACTTACCGTTATTGTTTCAAGCCCTTTGGCTTCTGGTGCTGGAGTTGCGGTTTGTTCATCAGGAATGGATTGAGGGGATTCTGATTTATTTTTATTTCCTGTTGAGAACCCACCTTTTTGTGAGGATTTACCTGGCTTTTCGGGAGGTTGTTCACCTGGGGTTTCTATAAATGGGAAGAGTGGTTTAACAGCTGCAGCACCAGCTAATTTACCCATTCCTTTTAGAAAATCTCTTCTAGAAATCGGTTTTTTATTAATCTCAGCAATTTTATTTGATATTTCAGATTGGTCTTCTGGCATTTGAACAATATTATATAGATATTTATTATTTAGAGGAAGGCTATTGATTTGACAAGTTTGATAGAATCTCTATTGTGATGCGAATGATACGAATAAGCATTCGAATATTACGAATGGATACGAATAACTAGAAGTGTATTGCAATAATTTTTTAACATTGGAATTATTTGTAGCATTCGTATAAATTAGTATATTAGTATTATTACTATGAAAAATTTAATAATAGTTGAAAGTCCTACTAAAGCCCGAACGCTAAACAGATTTTTAGGAAAGGATTATGATGTGCAGGCGACGATGGGACATATCAAGGACCTTCCTAAAAGTAAGCTTTCTGTTGATCTTGAAAAAAATTACGAGCCTGATTACCAAGTTGTTAAGGGAAAAAGTAAAACTATTAAATCTATTAAAGATTCTTCTAGTAAAGCTGAAAATATTTTTATCGCAACTGACCCTGACAGAGAGGGAGAAGCTATTGCTGCGCACGTTAAGGAAATCGTGGGTAATGGAAAAACAAAGAGAATAGTCTTTCATGAAATTACTAAAAGCGCAGTTGAGCATGCTATCGCAAATCCCGGCAAGGTCAATGTTGATCTTGTTGATGCACAGATCGCACGAAGGGTTTTGGATAGACTTGTAGGTTACAAAGCATCTCCGATACTTTGGAAAAAGGTGAGAAGAGGTCTTTCGGCAGGGCGTGTTCAGACAGTTGCTGTAAGGCTTATTGTGGAGCGTGAGCGAGAGATCGAGGCTTTTAAACCAGAGGAGTATTGGGAGATTTTTGTTGAAGTAACTCGAAAAGGAAGTATCCCAAAACAGGTTCGTGCTTCACAAAGCACGAAATCTGAACGGGATGACAAAGCAGGCATTGATAGTTTACCTGCTTTGTCAAAAAAAGATAATGCTGTCGAAAAGTTCACCATTCAGCTGGTAAAGATCGATGGCAAAAAGGCTGATATCGGAAGCGAAAGCCAAGCAAAAGCTGCAGTTGGTGATCTAGAAAAAGCTGATTACAAAGTTTCCGAAGTAAAGAAAAGACAGATAAGCAAGAATCCATATCCTCCTTTTACAACATCAACTCTTACACAGACGGCAAGCAGATTTTACGGGTGGTCTGCAAAAAAGACGATGACGGTTGCACAAAGGCTTTATGAGGAAGGTCTTATCACATACCACAGAACTGACTCGACCAATATTGCAAAACCCGCCATGGATGCCGTCAGGAAATTTATAGAGGTTAAATACGGTAGTAATTATCTTCCCGAAAAACCGAGGTTTTATAAAACACGATCAAAACTGGCTCAGGAAGCCCACGAGGCAATAAGGCCGACAGATGTCAATCAGGAATTTAAGATGACGAAGAAAAGTTTCGTTAAGGATGGAGAAAGACTTTACGATATTATCTGGAAAAGATTTGTTGCCTGTCAGATGAGCAAAGCAGTTTACGACAGTACAACTATTGACGTGTTGGCAAAGACAGAAAAAAGTCCCGAATATATTTTAAGAGTTTCAGGGCAAATCATGAAGTTCGACGGCTGGAGAAAAGTTATTCCTCCAAGGAAAGCCTCCGGCCAAAAGGGTTCTCCAGCCCGGTGGGATGAAGAACCACAGCTTCCTGATGTTGAAAAGGACGACGAGCTTAAAAAGCTTAAAGTTGATCCACAGCAGAAATTCACTCAGCCTCCCGCAAGATATAACGAGGCATCTTTGATAAAAACCTTGGAGAAGATGGGGATAGGCAGACCTTCCACTTATGCGCCGACAATATCAACAATTCAAAGCAGAAATTATGTTGAGAAAAATGAAGGGAGATTCTTCGCAACCCCAATCGGTTTTGCCGTGTCTGACTTTTTGGTTAAGAATTTCGAAAATACTTTTGATTATGATTTCACTGCAGAGATGGAGGACCATCTTGACGAAGTTGCAAAAGGGGAGACCGACTGGCACAAGATGATCGACAACTTCTATAAACCATTCTCAAAAAAACTTGATGACGTAGAGGAAAACGCTAAAAGAGTAGCTATTGAAACGGAGAAATTAGGTAAAAAGTGTCCGACATGCAATAAAGAGGGGAGAACTGGTGATGCTCAGGGAGAGTTAGTTGTCAGAACAGGAAGATTCGGAAAATTCATAAGCTGCAGCAATTTTCCTGACTGCAAACACACCGAAAAATATATGGACAAAATCGGAATGAAGTGCCCCGAGTGCGGGAATGGTGACGTGATAGTCAAAAAGACCAGAAGGGGAAGACAGTTTTACGGCTGCAGCAATTATCCAAAGTGTGAGTTCGCTTCCTGGAAAAAACCTCAGAAGGATTAATTATGTATTTCTGAAAACACCTGTTTCATCACTTTGTCAACCTGATCGTATAATTCGTTTAGTGTTCCGTTGTTCTCAATAGTGAAATCTGCTTGTTTTATACAAGCTGAATTATTATGTCTGTTAGGATCGTCACTTTCCATTTCTCTTTTGTCTTTTTCAACAAAGCTCTCGTAAGTTTCATTATCTGTAGAACTTCCACGTTTTTTTATTCTTTTATATCTTTTGCGCATATCTGCATCTACAGCTACAAGGATGAAATTAGTTTTCTTTCTAAGATATTCAACCTCAGCGGGACTTCTGAGACTTTCCAAAACCTGTTTTCCTCCTTGTTGTTTTGCATCTTTGAGCATTCTTTGTGCAAAGACATCTGGGCCAAAATTTGTTCGAAGTTCAGTAGAAACCTTGTTTAAGTTGTTGCGAGTGACAGTAAGACCTCTTGCTTTGATTTCCTTTGCGATAACTTCTCTTGCTGATTGATGACCAAAACCCCACTTATCAACCAGTCGTTCAACCACGGTTCCTTTACCGGAACCGTTAGTTCCAGTTATACCAATGACTATTTCCAACACTTTTGACATTATTTATTCCTTTCTTTTATAAACTACAAAACTATAATCGTATTTATTTTTATCATCTTTTTTATTTTTCTTTCTTGATACTTCTTTCCATTTCTCATTATCAATGGGTGGAAAGAAAGTATCACCCTCGAAACTGCTGTGCACCTCTGTTATATATAACTTGTCTGCAATACTAATCGTTTGTTTATATACTGATGCACCGCCGATTATAAACAATTCCTTCTCTTTGTTTTTATTGGCATGTTCAATTGCGTCTTCAATCGAGTTTTTAACGACGCAACCTTCAATTAAAAGATCTTTATTATATGTCAAAACAATGTTCTTCCTTTCAGGCAGAGGTTTGCCGATAGAGTTGTATGTCGTTTGTCCCATGACAACGTGATGACCTGTTGTGATCTTTTTGAAATATGCAAAGTCGGCGGGAAGATACCAGGGGATCTTTCCTTTACTTCCTACTACGTTGTTTTCTGAAACTGCTGCTATTAATGAGATGATCATACTGAAATTTGTGCTTTTATTGTTGGATGATATTTATAATTGATTAATTGAAAATCGTCATATTTAAATCTGAATATCGACTTAACTTTAGGATCTATCTTCATTTCTGGCAACTTGTATGGCTTTCGTTTGATCTGCTCCTTTGATTGCTTAATATGATTAAGGTACAGGTGAGTATCGGCAAGAGCCATTACTAGTGTACACGGTTTATATCCTGTTACTTGTGCGATCATCATGGTCAGCAATGCATAACTTGCGATATTGAAAGGCAATCCCAGAAAGGTATCGACTGAGCGCTGATACATCATGCAATTAAGTTTATCTTCACTAACTTGGAATTGATACATAACATGACAGGGAGGTAGTGCCATTTTGTCGATAAGAGGTGCATTCCATGCATTAACGATCAACCTTCTGCTGCTGGGATTTTTCTTGATCTTACTGACAACCCACTTTAACTGATCAAATCCGGAAAAATTCCGCCATTGCACTCCATAAAAAGGTCCGCAGTCACCCCACTTGTTAGCAAACTTTTTGTCTTTTTTAATATTTTCAATGAATTCCTGCATCTTCTCTTTCCATTCAGGGGAGTAAGTGAGATATTTTTTCTCGAGATTGTTTGCTTTAAGATAATTCTGATAAGGCCACTCATTCCAGATATTCACGTTGTTTCTGACAAGATATCGGATATTACTGTCACCGCGGATGAACCACAAAAGCTCGTGAATTATTCCGCGATAGTACATCTTCTTTGTGATAAGAAGCGGAAAGCCTTCCGAGAGGTCGAATCGTAACTGTCTGCCAAAAACCTTAGTAGTTCCTGTTCCGGTCCTGTCATTTTTCTCAACAACACCGTTTTTAATGATATCTTTTAAAAGATCTTGATAAACCTTCATGTTTTGCAAAATGAGTATAGCAAATAATCATTACATTGTAAGTTTAGAAATCACTACTTGAAAAAAAATAGAAGTTTGTGATTTAATGCAATCGCTTGAATATAATGGAGAATAAAAATGAAAGACCTCAACCAATTGGGAAGGTGGAATACTTTACTTGGGATCCGACGAAGATGGAAGGTAAAGTTAATTTTGATAAGGCCATAAGGGAATTTTTATATGGTGATTGTGAACACGAAGGTAATCCTCCAGGAAGTGATGCACCTGCAATACCAATGGAGGGGGGAAGAAGGCAGAGATAGTAAATAAATAAGATCTATGAGAAATGAAATATTTATATTTTTAAATAAATGACTAATATCGAAAGAGGGAAATATATAGATTTTGAAGGGCCGGGTGGTGCTGGTAAAAGTACACAGATATTTAAGGCTTCTGAGATACTCACAGAAAATGGTTTTGATGTGATCACAACTAGAGAACCAGGTGGAACTGATTCTGCTGAGTCGATTCGTAGACTGCTTTTTGAATTAAAAAGTGGTGAACTTATTGATGCTGGGGGGCAAATGGCATTGTTTTTTGCTGCGAGAAGACTGTTGAGAGATGAGTTGATCGCACCAAATCTTGACAAAGGTGTGAGTGTTTTAACTGACCGCTCATACCCTTCAACAGGTGCTTATCAGGGTGGAGGGGAAGGAGGAGATGATTCACTTATTCTACAGATGGCTGATGTGACAATGGGAGAATGCAAACCGGATGCAGTGCTTTTGTTCGATATTGAGCCCGAAGTGGCAATGGCAAGAAATAATCCGGAAGATGACCCCTACGATAAAAAGGGGATAGATTATTTTGCTAGAGTTATTACGGCTTACAGAGACATGGCTGAAAATAACTGGGGAGGACTAAAATGGTATAAAATAGATGGTAATCCTGGAATTGGGGAAGTCTCGGAACAAGTCACGGAAGTCTTGAGTGAGATATTTCAAAAAGATTTAAAGGTTTATGGCGAACAATATTGATCAGTTAATTAAAAAAGAAAAAAAGCGACAGAAGGAAACCCTGATGATGATCCCCAGTGAGAACTATACTTATCCGGAAGTGCGAAAGGCAGTCGGGTCGGTTCTGATGCATAAATATGCTGAGGGAGATCCGGGCAGAAGGTATTATCAGGGCAATGAATTCGTTGACAGTGTTGAGAGATTGGCGGAGGAAAGAGCGTTGAAAGCCTTCAATTTAAGCGAAGATAAGTGGCATGCAAATGTCCAGCCGCATTCGGGTTGTGAGGCTAACCTTGCAGTTTATAACGCAGTTTTGGTAGTAGGGGATAAAATAATGTCGATGTTCCTTCCTGACGGAGGACACTTGTCTCATGGCTGGCACATTGGAGATAGGAAAGTAACACTGGTTTCGAAAATTTATGATGTCAACTTTTACCATGTTGATTCCAAGACACAAGTTTTTGATTACAGTGAAATTGAAAAGCAAGCTCGCAAAGTAAAACCAAAACTGATAATTACAGGGGGAACCGCTTATCCTCGGGATATTGATTATAAAAGGATGTCCGAGATCGCCAAGAAAGTTGGTGCATATTATATGGCTGATATTGCTCACGAAGCAGGGCTTATAGCAGCAGGTGCCATGAAAAGCCCTTTTCCTTATGCTGATTTTGTTACAATGACTACCCATAAAACTTTAAGAGGACCAAGGGGTGCGATCATTATTTGCAGGAAGGAATTTGCAGAGAAAATTGACAGATCGATAATTCCGGGGATACAGGGAGGACCACATTTGCATTCGATTGCCGGGATCGCAATTGCTTTGGGAAAAGTTAAGTCGAGAAAATTCAGAAAGTATGCTCAGCAGGTTATCAAAAACGCTAAAACACTTTCTGACAGTCTGAAAGAAAAAGGCTACGATATTGTATCAGGAGGAACTGACAAACATCTCGTCTTGATCGACCTGAGAAATAAAAACACTAATGGGTGGTTTGCTGCATGGGCGCTAGAAATGGCAGGAATAATTGTCAACAGGAACACTATCCCTAACGATACAGGTTCACCTTTTTATCCATCAGGACTAAGGCTGGGTACGCCAGCAATAACCGCAAGGGGCATGAAAGAAAAACAAATGGAACAAATTGCTGAATGGATCGATTGGGTGATAAAGCATTTGGGTAAAAGAACAATTCCTGAGGATAACAAGAAGCGTTCGGAAGAATTGAAAAAATTCAGACAAGAAATTGAGAAAGACGAATTCTATAAGTCAATCGCACTTCAGGTGAAAAAACTTTGTAAAAAGTTCCCAACTCCATAACGCGCAATTGAATAAAAACCTATAGTAAGATATAATACCTCGAATATGAATGAAAGACGTCCTTACGAAAAACCAAGAATCGTATACGAACATAATTCAGGTGATGGTGTGTTCGGTGTTCCAATTGGAGATTTCATTTTTACTAGAAACAGGATTGCGTTGAACGTACAACAGCTGAGAGAACTTCCTAGTAAAACTGTTGATGATTTGGCAATAAGGTTAGGTGGTCGTGCAAATTATGTAGCCATACCTACAAGAAAGTCTTTAGAAAGTGATGTTTTGCAACAGGCGATTATACTTAATTTTAAAGAGGGATTAATTAAGCCAGAAGAATTTGAAGTGTATCATGATGTTTATACGCAAAGATTTCCAAAGACTTCTGTTTTGCAAGCAATGAGTAGAAAAGCAATTAACTTCTTAAAAGGACTTCAAGGGTTTAGACAAGGATAAGTATAAGTAAGTATAATCGAAATATGATAGTCTTTGATGGAAAAATGGCCGCTGAGGAAATTCTTCAGGAAGTAAAAGAAAAAACTAAAAAACTAACTGTAAAACCAAAACTAGTTTCTATTGTGGTGGGGGATCACAAAGGAGCTCTTTTTTATCAAAATCTGAAAAAGAAAAAGGCGGCTGAGGTCGGAATTGAGATAGAGATCAAATATTATTTTGAGGATACTGAATTTGAGGATATCAAAAAGGATATTCTAAAACTAAACAAAGACGAGTCTGTAGATGGAGTAATGATCCAGTTACCTTTACCGAAAGACTTAAGAGGTAATACTAAAGACTTAATACAATATATCAATAAGAAAAAGGATGTTGACGGAATGCGTGAGGACAGTGATTATATTTGCCCTGTTGTAAAGGCTGTTATAAAGGCTTTTCAGACTGGTTTGGAAACGTTAGGACTTGAGTCAAGGAACTTGTTGGTGCTGGTGATCGGGAATACCGGGTTTGAGGGAGGGAAGATGTACACGGCCTTTAAGGATATGGGTTATTCAGTTACCGGGGTAAATAAAAAGACAAAAGAGTTAAGAAAAAAAACTAAAAAAGCCGATGTTGTGGTTTCAGCAACTGGAGTAACTTCTTTGATAAAACCGGACATGATCAGGGATGGTGCAATATTAATTGATGTCGGCTCACCCAAAGGTGATATTGAAAAAGCTGCATATAAGAAAGCGGGTTTTGTATCACCTGTTCCCGGAGGGGTAGGACCAATGACTATAGCATATCTGATGGAAAATATTTACGAAGCATCAAAGCTCAAAAAAGATTGATTTATCTTTTCCGGGCTGATAAAATACATTCCGTTAACGCATATTCGGAGCAGAAAGTTCCTGAAGTCTTTCACAAGTCTTCCAGCTCCGGGTAGAGGCATAAGGAACAATTTGAATACTAATTATTGATAAGTTGATTATTGATGGAATATTAATAATTAACCATTAATAATTAACCAATAATATGGCTGTTGAAGTATCACTCAAAGAATTAATTCAGTCAGGTGCTCATTATGGGCATCAGGCCAAACGCTGGAATCCCAAGATGGAGGAATACATTTACGGCGTACAGGATGGGGTGCATCTTTTTGATCTTATTAAAACAAAAGAAGCACTTGAAGAGGCATTGGCGGAAATTACAAAATACATCAAAGAAGGCAAAAAGATCCTTCTTTTGGGAACCAAAAAACAAGCTAAAGAAAAAATAGAAAAAGTTGCCAAGGAAAATGGAGTATATTTTGTCAGCGAAAGGTGGTTGGGTGGTACTTTTACGAATTTTGACCAGATGAAAAAGTCGCTGAGGAAATTAAGCGATATGAGAACAAAGATGGAGCAGGGAGAGTATAAGGATAGGACCAAAAAAGAAAGACTTCTCATTGAGAGGGAAATTGCGAGACTTGAAAGGTTCTTTGGCGGAATATCAGGGATGGAAGCTGTTCCTGATATGCTTATTGTCATTGATATAAAAAGAGAAAAGGCAGCTATAAGAGAAGCTACAATGAAAGGAATTACAACAGTGGGTATAGTTGACAGCAACTCGGATCCGACATCGGTTGATTATCCGATCCCGATGAATGATGATGCTACAAAAGCGCTGGATTATGTGATAGATTTATTTGGTCAGGCTATTGAAGAAGGTAAGGGGGAGACAAGTAGTTCAAGTAAGGCAGGGAAGAAGAAGACGAAGAAGAAAACATCCCGCAAAAAGGTTCGCACTTCACAAAGTGCGAAGTCTTAACGGGATGAAAAAATCGGTCTAAAAAGTTTACCGATTTTGTCAAAAATAAATGAACAAAAATATGGCAAAGAAAAAACTTGATGTAAAAACACTTAAAGATCTAAGAGAAAAAACCGGTGCCGGTATCATGGATGTCAAAAGAGTGATGGATGAAGTAGGAGATCCCAAGAAAGCTGAAAAGATCCTCAAAGAAAAAGGTTTTAAAAAAGCCGCTAAGAGAAGTGACCGTGCGACAGATGCCGGATTGGTTGATGCTTATGTTCATCATTCAGGCAAGGTTGCAAGCTTGGTTGAGGTTTTTTCTGAAACGGATTTTGTTGCCAGAAACGAATTATTCCAAGAACTTGCACACGGTCTGGCCCTTCAGGTCGCATCATCCGAGGCTAAAGATAGTAGGCAGCTTCTGAAAGAGGAGTTTATCAAAGACCCTAGTAAAACCATTGAGGATCTTGTTAAAGAAGTGATCCTCAAAACAGGAGAGAATATCAAGGTCGGCAGGATCACAAGAATAAAACTTGGGGAAAAATAAAGTTTGATATATACTTCAGGTATGGATGAAACTTCTGTAAGAAAGCATATGCAGCAGGTGGTTGAGCTTATCTCAACGGACCTTTCTTCTATTCGGACCGGCAAGGCGACACCTTCTTTGGTCAGCGATATTGAGGTAAGTGCTTACGGCGGGCAGCAAACTCTGAAAGTGAATGAGCTGGCGACAGTTACAGCACCTGACGCCGAGTCGATCATCATAGACCCTTGGGACAAATCCATAATAGGGGATATTAAAAAGGGTATTGAAGCAGCGAATGTAGGATTAACACCAAATATTGATGGTGAGATCATCAGGATAAACATACCGCCAATGACAAAAGAAGATAGGGAAAAACTGGTCAAGCTGCTGAGAACAAAAGTTGAGAATGGCAAGATAATGGTTAGACAGATCAGAGGAGATCAGATGAAAGATATCCGTAAACAATTTGAAGACAAACAATTAAGTGAGGACGAAAGATTTAATACAGAAAAGAAACTTCAAGATATTACGGACTCCTTCAACCAAAAACTTGATGAGTTGGAGGGAAAAAAGGAAAAGGAATTAATGACAATATAGTCTTCATTGTCGTCTTTTAAACTTGATAGTCTTAGCCAACTTGCATATACTGTTTTATAGTGTTTTTAACACATTTTTTAAAATATTTTTGAATTATGTTGGGAGTATCAATAATCACTTTCGTCATTCTTTTATCAATTCTTATCCTGGTCCATGAATTTGGGCATTTTTTTGCTGCAAAAAAAAGTGGAGTTTGGGTTGAGGAGTTTGGTATAGGATACCCTCCAAAGATATTTAGCAAAAAAATTGGCGAGACGGAGTACAGTATCAATCTGCTTCCTTTCGGCGGTTTTGTGAGACTTCATGGCGAGAATTCTCTGGAGGAAGTAAAAAAGAAAGGTAGGTCATTCCTTCATAAAAGTGTTGGAAAAAGGGCTTTGATAATCACTGCAGGAGTGATAATGAATTTGATATTGGGAGTTGTTGCTTTTGCGACTGTATATACAATTACCGGAATACCTGAACCCGTTGCAACAGGTGAAGTTAAGATAGTTGGTGTCTCTCCGGATTCTCCTGCGGAAGAGGTGGGTTTAGTTGAAGGGGATTTGATCGTAGAAGTTCAGGGAAAAGAAGTGGGAAACACAGAGGAGTTTATCGGTATTGTAAATGAAAATGTTGGAAAAGATCTGGATCTTACTTATGAAAGGAACGGCGAGTTGATAGATGTTTCTGTCATTGCAAGAGCACAACATCCAAAAGATCAAGGAGCTTTGGGTGTGGTAATATCCTCATCAGAGATCAGATATAGATTTCCGCCATTTTGGCAGAGGCCCTTTTTGGGGATCTATTATGGTGTGAAAGAAGCATTTTTCTGGGCAACTACAATCGCATCAGGATTGGTAGTAATGGTTGTTGGTTTGTTTTCAGGTGTATTTCCGCAGGTGGCAGGACCTGCCGGTCTTTTTGCCATAACCAACGAAGCTGTTCAGGTCGGTATTGTTCCTGTCATCAATTTACTTGGTCTTATTTCAATTAATTTGGCGATAATCAACATTCTTCCAATACCCGCGGTTGACGGGGGAAGGCTGCTGTTTCTTTTTATTGAAAAGATATTTGGGAAAAGAGTTGTTCCAAAGATCGAATCAGCGGTTCATACAATAGGGTTTCTGGTCTTGGTATTCCTTCTCATTATCGTTTCAGTAAGAGAAGTGAAGCTGATTCGGGAATACGGGTTATCAGGATATGTAGAGTATGTCACTGGCGGGCAGCTTCAGTAAAGTGACAAGGTTCGACCTTGTCAGTAGTAAATAAGCCTTATTTTTGATATCCTTTGTTTATGTTGCAGAGCAAATTATTCCCAAAAACCTCACGAAGTGCTCCAAAAGATGCAGAAAGCATAAATCATAAATATCTTGTCAGGGGAGGTTTTATCGATCAGCTGATGAGCGGGAGTTGGACCCTTTTGCCGCTTGGATATAGGGTTGTAGATAAGATAAATAAAATTATAAGAGAAGAAATCGATAAAACAGGTGCTCAGGAAGTATTGATGCCGCTTTTACACCCCAAGTCTGTCTGGAATGAAACAGGAAGGTGGGATAAAGCTGACAGTGTGATGTATAAACTGATGGATGTAAGAGGAAAAGATTATGTTTTGTCTTTCACTCACGAAGAGATAGTTTTGGACCTTATAAGAAAACATTTAAAAAGTTACTCAGATCTTCCTTTGGCGCTTTATCATTTTTCTACAAAGTTCAGAAATGAGCCAAGGGCACGAAGCGGGATACTGCGAGGAAGGGAGTTTATTATGAAAGATCTTTATAGTGCTCATGCGGATAAAAAAGATTTTGAAAATTATTATGAAAGGGTAAAAGAGGCTTATCTTAAGATCTTTGAAAGAATTGGTTTTGAGACCTTTGTTACTGAATCAGGCGGAGGAGTTTTTACAGACAATTTCTCTCATGAGTTTCAGGTTGTTGCGGACGGGGGAGAGGATACCATCTATCACTGCAAAAAGTGCGGATGGGCATTCAATGAGGAAGTGTTTGATGCCAAAGAGGTCAAAGAACCAATTGACACAAAATTTAAAACTGAGTGCATCAAGTGTGGCGGGGAAGTCATAAAAGATAGATCAATAGAAGTAGGAAATATTTTCTCATTTGGCCAGTCTTACTGCAAAATGATGAATGTTACCTTTACTGACACGGAGGGAAAGAACAATTTTCCTTATTTTGGGAGTTATGGAATTGGGACATCAAGAGTGATGGGAGCCTGGGTTGAGGTAAGCCATGATCAGAAAGGCATAATTTGGAGCAAGGCAACTGCACCATTTGCAGTTCATCTTATTGAAGTGGCAAGTGACAAACAAGAGGTAAGAAAAAGAACACAGAAGCTTTATGATAAATTGCTAAGCAGCGGAATAGAAGTGCTGTGGGATGACAGGCAAGTGAGTGCAGGAGAAAAGTTTAACGATGCAGATCTAATCGGGATCCCTTATAGATTGGTAGTGTCAGAAAAAACAAATGATAACGAAGTAGAGTTAAAGGAGAGACTGAAGGAGGAGATCGAAATGATCAAAGTTGAGGATCTGATCAAAAGACTATCTACTTGATTTGAGTGCTAATCTGAATAATTATACGGTGGGAAAACAGTCACAATTATGGCTGCCTAAGCTAACTGAGTTTGCGCGTGGTCTAGAAACTTATCCCCAGCCACACCTTGATAAATTGAGGACACCCAAAAAGTATGAGATCTTGTATCATCCGCTGGATCTGAGATTCCGGGGAAGGATGGGGAAATGGATAGAGTACTTAAGCAGTCTGCAAAAGATCAGATTGAAAGAAACACTCACAGAGTTGGAGTTGAAATTAGTGCTTTTGTATTTTTATCCACAGGGAAAGTTTGATAGGTGGCTGAATCAGGAAGAAGTTGCCAAAAAGCTACCAGAAGTAAAATACTGGAGTTTCCGTTCTAAGGCTGTTGGGATTTTGGAAAAGATTTGGGAAGACTCAAGAAAGGATTGAAATTTTTTGTAAACTATATTAGTATCATTACACTCTATGTGTGGCATTTTTGGCTACGTAGGCAGGCAAAGGAGCGACCTTTCTTCGCTTCTACTTCGTAAACTTTCTAAATTAGATTATCGCGGTTACGACTCAGCAGGTATTGCGGTATTGCATAAAAAACATTTTCAAATCAGAAAAAGTGTTGGTGAGGTAAACGATCTTAAAAGTAAACTTAGGGGCATTAAGATATCGGGAGCTGTTGGTATTGGTCATACCAGATGGGCTACACATGGAGGTGTCAGTGTGAAAAATGCTCATCCCCACAAAGACTGTTCTGGAAATATTGTTGTAGTACACAATGGGATAGTAGAAAATTTTGAAGTACTTAAAAAAGATCTTCTGAAAAAAGGACATAGGTTCACTTCGGACACAGACACAGAGGTTTTTGCGCATCTTGTAGAAGAAGAAAGCAAATCGAAGAATTTTTTGAAGGCTGTAAGAGATTCTTTTAAAAAACTCAAAGGTTTGAATGCCATCGTTGTTGCCAACAACGATGGTGAGCTGGTTGGATTGAAAAGAGGTTCTCCATTGGTTTTGGGAGTGAAGGGTGAAGAAAAATTTATCAGTTCTGATACCCCTTTACTGAGTGATATCACTTCAAGAATATTTATCATTGAAGAGGATGAAGGTATATATATTAATAATGATGTTGTAAAAACAATTACGTTAGGATCAGATAAGAAATCGGTTCCTAAGTTTAGGATTATCAAAATAAATCAAAATAAAGTTGAAAAAAAAGGCTTTAAACACTATTTGCTTAAAGAAATTTACGAACAACCGCAAGTCGTGATGAATATTGCTGACAACAATAAACAGAATATTATGGAAACTGCCAGGATGATCAAAGATGCCTGGGGAACTTACTTTACGGCTTGTGGCACAGCAGCGCATGCAGGACTGGCGGCAACCTATATGTTTTCAGAAATTGCAGAAAGACATGTAAACTTCTCATTTGGAAGTGAATTCCCTTACTACGAAGATTTTTTAGTTGAAAGATCACTTCTTATTGCTGCATCGCAATCAGGAGAAACAATGGATACTTTAGAGGCGGTTAGGGCAGCGAAAAGACATGGATCAAAAGTTTTAGCGCTCGTGAATGTTCCAGGATCTTCACTTGAGAGAATTTCTGATAAGACATTATATTTGAATGCAGGTCCGGAAAGAGCAGTTCTATCGACGAAAGCGTATATTGCTAAACTATCACTATTCCTTCTTATTTCATATTCAATGTTGGGTGAATATGAAAAAGGTGTCAGTCTCTTACGAAGGTCTGCAAGATCTTTAAAAAGAATTTTTAATGTCGAGTATCAAAGGAAGTTGAAAAGACTATCAAAAAGACTAATGAATAAGGACCATATTTATATTATTGGAAGGGGATTGAATTACCCAACAGCTCTTGAGGGTGCTTTAAAAATTAAAGAAGCGAGCTATATTCATGCAGAAGGCTTTGCTGGTGGTGAGTTAAAACATGGTGTTATTGCTCTTGTCGAAAAAGGAACTCCATGTATTTGCATTGTTGCAGAAGACAGGGCAAAAGAAGCTATTTTATCCAACGCAATGGAATTAAAATCCAGAGGTGCTGAAATAATTGGTATTTCGCCGAAAAAATATAATGTTTTTGATTTCCATTTGGAAGTTGAAGATGTATCTACCGCTTCACCAATAGTTAACATTGTTCCGATGCAACTTATGGCTTACTATATAACGATATTGAAAGACCTAAACCCTGATAAACCCAGAAATCTAGCAAAAAGCGTAACCGTAAAATAAAAGGTATGGCAAAAAAGAAAACAAAAAACATCGTGGTCATAGGTGGCGGAACTGGAACTTACACCGTTCTAAAGGGACTTAAAGATCATGATGTCAACCTGACCGCAGTTGTGTCAATGATGGACTCCGGTGGAAGTAACAGGATACTTAGAGACGAATTTGGTCTTCTTCCGACATCAGATATCAGGCAATGCATTGTTGCGTTGGCCGATGAGGATACCAAAAATGATGATCTTCGAAAACTTTTTACATATCGCTATGAAAGCGGAACAGGAATAAGCGGAATGACTTTTGGAAATCTTTTTATGGCAGCATTAACTGACATTTACGGGTCCCAAAAGGTTGCTATTAAAAAGACTTGCGAACTGCTTCATGTAAAAGGTGAAATACTGCCGGTTACATATGACAACTCGCATTTGGTTGCCAGATATGATAATGGAAAACAAGTTTTGGGAGAGCATTTCATTGATGAACCTGAAGAAGAGATTGCAAAACATAAGATAATTGAGTTGGAACTGCTTCCAAAAGCAAGTGTGAATAGAGAAGTTGTGAGCGTCATAAATAATGCTGATCTGATAGTGATCGGACCGGGAGATCTTTTCACTAGCATTATCTGCAATTTGATAGTTGACGGAGTAGTAAATGCAATAAAGGATTCTAAGGCAAAATGTGTTTATGTCATGAATCTGATGACAAAATATGGTGAGACTACGGACTATACAGCAAATGACCATCTAAGGACTTTGGAAAACTATCTTGGTAAAGGAACATTAGATTTCTGTCTGGTAAATAGTTCTAAAAGTTTTCCCAGAGGCATCATAAGCAAATATAAAGAGGAAAGAGCAAAACCGGTTAAAAATGATCTTAAAAATGATCATTTCAAAGTTGTAAGAAGGAGTATGGTTGGTAATAAAGTGTATCAAAGAGGGAAAAGCGACTTGGTTAAAAGGAGTCTGATCCGGCATGATCCAAAAAAATTAGCAAAAGCCTTGTTAAGTTTGTTGTAGTATAATTAACCCAGTAAATGGAAGAAGTTAAGTTAAGCACAGTTGATATTCAAAAGCCGGAAGGGATAAATTTCATTCTCGGTCAGAGTCATTTTATAAAGACCGTGGAAGATCTGCATGAAGCCTTGGTAACCGCTGTTGCCGGTATTAGATTTGGACTGGCTTTTTGTGAGGCTTCAGGTCCAAGACTCGTAAGATTTTCAGGAACGGATAAGAAAATGATCAGTCTTGCTAAAGACAATTTGGAAAAGATCGGTGCAGGTCACAGCTTTATAATATTTTTAGATGAAGGGTCTTATCCCATAAATGTTTTGGGGGCTGTTAAAAATGTTGCTGAAGTAGTGAATATTTTTTGCGCAACATCAAACCCTACACAGGTGATTGTTGCTGAATCAAAAAAGGGAAGAGGTATAATTGGAGTTATCGATGGTCAAGGTCCGAAGGGAGTTGAGACACAGAAAGATATTTTAGACAGGAAAGAATTTTTGAAAAACATTGGATATAAATTATGATAGCAGACGAAATAAGACAGCAGATTACAGCAGCGATGAAGGCAGGGGACAGGCTGAGGGTTGACACACTTAAAATGCTTTCGGCTTCATTGACCAATGCAGAGATAGCAAAAAAAAGAGAGAAATTGACTGAAGATGAGGAGATAAAGATAGTAAGAGGAGAGATCGGCAAAAGAAAAGATGCTATTGAGCTCTATGAAAAAGGCGGGGCTAAAGAAAAAGCTGAAAAAGAGAAAAAAGAAATTCAGATACTTGAAGATTATTTGCCGAAGCAAATGACTGATGAGAAACTTACAGAAATGGTTGATGATGCGATAAAGCAAACTGGAGCCTCAGCGATCTCTGATATGGGAAAAGTTATTGGTTTCGTTATGAAAAAAGCAGGAACCTCTGTAGACGGACAAAGAGTATCTGCTTTGGTAAGAAGCAAGTTGTCTTAGAATATGTTTTTCCACATTTGATGAATACTTCAAGGTATTTAGATCATTTGTAGACATTTAAAATATTATGATAAAAGTTTACGTAAAAAAGCAAAGCAATTATCCGGTTGATACTTATACGCTGAAATCTAAGGTCAAGGACTTTTTGAAAGAAAAAGGTATTGTATCTGATTCACAACTGACGATCGCAATCGTCGGTGAGAAGAAAATGAAACAGCTTTCAGAAAAATATCTTAATGATCCGGAACTTCATAATGTTTTATCTTTTGTGGCAAGCGAAGTCGATGAAGATTTCAAAGATCTCCCGCTAGAACTGAACGACTTGGGAGACATTATTATCTGTTATCAGCTTGTTATCCAGGAAGCCAACAGAGATCGCATGCTTATCGATGAAAAGGTTTACGAGCTCGCAGAACACGGAATATTACATCTTCTAGGGGAGCATCACGATTGATTTTTCACAAAAATTAGCCATTGAAAAATTTGCCAACTTGTTATTAACTGGACATTGATACGACGAAGGAAATTTATCAATGGTATTCTACTTAAAATACAGATCAAAAAAAATCGATGAGCTTGACCTATCTTCGGTAAGAGAGTCACTTTCACATATTGTGTCATCCGGAAACATTCCTCACGCCTTTTTATTCTCGGGCCCCAAGGGTACTGGTAAAACCTCCGCGGCAAGGATACTTGCAAAAATTATCAATTGTGAGAATAGGAATAAAAAAACTATTGAACCATGTAACAGGTGTGACCAATGCAAAACAATTGACAGTGGCAGTAATATTGATGTTTTGGAGTTGGATGCTGCCAGCAATCGCGGGATTGATGATATACGTAGTTTGAGAGATGCAGTAAAGCTTTCTCCGGTGAAAGCAAAAGCTAAGGTTTACGTTATTGACGAGGCTCACATGCTGACGACTGAAGCTTCTAATGCTCTTTTGAAAACATTGGAAGAACCGCCTGAGCACGTTTATTTTATTTTGGCCACAACCAATCCGGAGAAATTAATAGATACAATCCGCTCAAGAACTACAGAGATAAAGTTTAAAAAAGCTGGTTCAGATGAGATATTAAGGAGCCTTAAAAGGGTAGTTAAGGGTGAAAGTATAAAGACAGAAGATGGAGCACTAGATTTGATAGTAAAAGCTGCAGGAGGATCTTTTAGGGATGCTCATAAGCTTTTAGAACAGCTGAGTTCAGGTGGAAAAAAGCTTTCAGAGAAAACAATATCAGAAACGCTGCGAACTACAGATTCTGATATGATAGAAAAATTTTTAGAACTTATAAGTCAGGAGGATATAAAAAGCCTGATCGCTTTTGTCGAGGACATGGCTGGAAAAGGAACAGATATAAAAGGTTTTTTGTTGGAGACCCTTGATCTGCTGAAAAAGATGCTTTTGTCCAATTACGGTTTGACTGAAGTGGAAAATAAATATTTTGACAAACCGCAGCTTCTTTTGTTGATAGAGACTTTTGACGATGTCTATCGAAAGACCGGTTCGACAGCGATAGAAGAGCTTCCATTGGAGCTTGCATTGGTCGGATTGTGTGAAGAAGATAATTCACAGGGCAGCGGAGGAGATATCGAGGAGGATAATGAGGGCACAAGTGAAGCAAAAGATACGAAGACAAAGAAAATAAATGAAAGTAAACATAAACTTAATGGAAAGAGTTCAAACGGAAAAGTGAATTTATCAAATGGAAAAAAGCTTAACGGAACACTAAATGGAAATCATTTGGACGAAGATCTGTGGAAACAGGTGCTTCTGTCAATAAGGCCAAAAAATTCGTCAACCGAAGCGCTTCTACGCGCGGCAAAACCGCTAGATCTCAATGGCGACATTCTTACGGTAGGGGTCTTTTACAATTTCCACAAAGAGCGTCTTGAGGAACATGCACACAGAACGATTTTAGAAGATACTTTATGTGAGTTGATGGGCAGGAATATAAGAATACTGTGTAAACTGACAGAACCGCCTAGAAAACATGAGCTGGTCGAAGTAGAAAATAATACTGATAATAAAGAAGCGGAAGATATTGAGGATAAAAGTTCTAATCATAATGATAAAACTTTGACTACCAATGAGGACGATGATATAGTTAAGATCGCCGAACAGATATTCGGATGATTAATGAAAAAATAAATATGGCAATAGGAGATAAATTCGGACAACTTAAACAGCTCAACCAAATGCGTCAGCAAGCGAAAGAGCTGCAAAAGGAGCTTGAGAAAGAAGAAGAAGTTTATGAAAGGGGAGGAATAAGGGTGAAGGTCAATGGAGCGCAGGAGATCAAATACATTGAAGTTGATGGTGAGTCGCAGGAGGACCTTGTCGATGCATTAAATAAGGCAATGAAAAATGTTCAAAAGAAAGCTGCGAAAAAGATGATGGAAATGGGTGGGGGATTAGGTGGACTTTTCGGCGGGAATTAAATTAAATATTTTTTAGTGCATTGGTATGAACTCCAGTTTTCCCTTTTCAATTTTTCTCATTCCTTTTTCTAACCATATAGATGCGCTACTTGGTCCATTTGACACAACTGGTAGTTGAGAGTTATCTGTTGATCCGGATAAAGATCTTTCAGCCACAATACAGACTTCTGTTTTCCCGAGTAATTTTCCAAAAATACCTATTGGTTGTCTGCCACATTGAAGTTTTTTTGACGCAGTACAAGGACCTTTTATAAGATCGCAATAATTTTTAGGTCTTTCACCCATATTTGCCGCATTTATATCACACAACGTTTAAAAGTACAATAAATATAAGTATTAGGATTGTAAACTGCTATCTTTAGTCATTGTGGTTTGTTAGAATGTTTTGTGCTTAATATAATAAATATATGAAAATACCAAGACCTATTACTAATCTTATTGAATCTTTCCAAAAGCTACCTGGTATTGGGCCAAAGACAGCTCAAAGACTTACCTATTATCTGCTTCATGTACCCCAGGCAGAATTGAATGAGTTTGCCGAAGCTTTAGAAAATCTCAAAAAAGACACCACACTTTGCTCAATTTGCAAAAACGTCTCACAATCAGATCCTTGTCCGATCTGTTTGGATAAAGGAAGAGATGAAAGTGTGATCATGGTTGTGGAGCAGCCTTTGGATATTTTAGCCTTCGAGCGAACGGGTAAATTCAATGGCTTATACCACGTCCTTCACGGAAGCATAAATCCACTGGAAAACATCGGGCCGGATGAAATATTTATTAAGGATCTCTTTGAAAGACTCAAAAACGGTGAAGTAGGTAATGTTACTGAAGTGATAATTGCAACAAACCCAACAATGGAAGGCGATGCAACCGCAATGTATATTGGCAAGCAACTAAAAACTAAAAACGAAAAGCTGAAGATCACCAGACTTGGAATGGGAGTTCCGACGGGTGCTGATCTTGAGTATGCAGACCAAAACACGCTGACACAGGCCATAGAAGGCAGAAAATCTTTGTGATATCAATATTATTTAATAACAATGGACATTAAAGTTAAAAAGGTTAAAGAAAAACTTCAGGATATCGCAAAAAAAACCGCAAAGGAAGTTGGCCATGAATTAGGAGAGATCCCAAAGTCAGCACCCGGTCAACTTCTTGGTGTGGATGGTGATATGAAGGACAAAGTTGATAAAAGCGGTGAGAGTCCTATTGTCGAAGCTATGCGCCAGACCTCAGACGCACAGGATAATGTAGCCTCAAAAGAAGAAAAGCGTAAATTTATAAAAGACAAGTCTAGGGTTGATGAAGACATTGAATATTACAGAAGAAAAAGAGAAGAACTTGAAAAACATTGGGAAGAAAGTCAGAAAGAAATGGAAACGGATGATGTTTCGGCAGAGCCGGGACAACCCTTGGAGATACCCTCGAGTAAACCATCAAGGTGTAGATACCATCCGGGTAAACAAAAATCTGCTGAAAAACAATTAGGCAAAAAGTGATCACTCTTATACCTATATTTGCCGATGCATTTGTGACTGTTTTGTTATAATAACAAAGTGATCAATATAAGCATTTTATATAAATGAAAATATACAACTCACTTGGTAGTAAGATCGAAGAGTTTGAACCTTTAGAAGAAGGGATAGTGAAAGTGTATACCTGCGGACCAACGGTTTATAATTACGCATCAATTGGCAACTTCAGAACGTATCTTGCGGCGGATATATTGATAAGGACACTAAAATACAGCAGTTATGATGTGAAGTATGTTATGAATTTAACCGATGTGGGGCATTTGACGGGGGATAATTTAGGTGATGCGGATACCGGGGAGGATAGAATAGAAAAAGAAGCGAAAAAAGAAGGAAAAAGTGCGTGGGATATATCTAAGTTTTACATAGACGCTTTTATAAAAGATTACGAAAGACTTAATCTTACAAAGCCTGAACTATTTGCAAAAGCAACCGATCATATAAAAGAACAGATCGAATTAGTCAGAAGAATTGAGCAGAAAGGTTTTACTTACAAAACAAGCGATGGGATCTATTTTGATACCAAAAGATATGAACAGGAAACAGGCCGAAAGTACGGTGAATTATCAACTCTTGATAAAATAAAAGAGGGGGCAAGAGTCGAAGTTAATAATGAAAAGCAAAATCCGGAGGATTTTGCTCTGTGGAAATTCTCACCAAGCAGCGAAAAAAGACAGATGGAATGGGACAGTCCTTGGGGAGTGGGTTTTCCGGGTTGGCACATTGAATGCTCTGCTATGAGCATGAAGTACTTGGGAGAAAGTTTTGACTTTCATGTTGGCGGAGAGGATCTAAGACAGACTCATCACCCCAACGAGATAGCACAAGCAGAATCCGTAACAGGTAAAACATTTGTAAAATACTGGATGCATGTTACTTTTCTGAAGGTTGACGGTAAAAAGATGAGCAAATCTTTGGGAAATGTTTACCGAATAGATGATATTGTTGATAAAGGTTATGACCCTTTGGCTTTGCGTTATCTTTTTATGACAAGTCACTATCGTGATTCGATAAACTTCACATGGGATGCATTGGAAGCTGCTGACACGACACTCAAAAAACTGCGGAAGCTAACTATGCAATATCGTAATGAGACGAGGAGGGTAACACTTTCAGAGGAAAAAAGGCAAAAGATCGAAAATTACTCACAGGAGTTTGGTTCTCATGTTGAAAACGACCTTGATACGCCCAAGGCTATAGCCACCATGTGGAAGATACTAAAAAGCAATATCCCCTCGATAGATAAATACGATCTACTGTTGGATTTTGATGAGATATTTGGTCTTAACCTAAGAGGATTGGAAGGAGTTGAGATACCGAAAGAAATAATTGAACTTGCAGAAAAACGAATGCAACTTAGGAATGAGGGTGAGTATGAGGAATCAGATAAAGTAAGAGAGGAAATTCAGAAAAGAGGATTTAATGTTAAAGATAGGAATGGGGGATATGATATTGAGAAAGTCTAACAAATGAATCTTCGTGCTGTAATTTTTGATCTTAATGGAACCGTTTTGTCTGACGAGCAAATATATGGTTTTGCTTTTAAGAGAGTGCTTCTCAGTTTAGGTGTTAAAGTGGACTCAGATCATCCCCACACAAGCGGTATTGGAGTTGCAGAAAATTGGTTGCAATTGATAAAAAAATATAACATCAAGACACAAAAAACTGTTGATGAACTTTCAGTTATTACACAACAACAATATTTTTCGCAAATGGATGAGGTGGAGTTGAAAGATGGTTTTATAGAGTTTGCAGACATGCTGAGGGAGTCTGGACTTAAGATCGCTCTGGCGACCAGTAATACTTGGGATATTACTGAAAAAGTGCTCTCAAAATTTGACCTTTTAGAATATTTTGATGTAATAACAACAAAAGAAGAGGTGCACAGAAACAAACCCGATCCTGAGATATTTTTCCTTACTGCAGAAAAGCTGATGATCGAACCTTCAGAATGTCTGGTTTTCGAGGATTCTGAAAAGGGGATTGTTGCTGCAAAAGAAGCAGGAATGAAAGTAATTGGAATGACAAATGGCAGGAATTCAAAGAAAATGCTCAAAAAAGCTGATAGGATCATTGAGGATTTTTTTGAGGTGACTCCGACCTTGCTGGAACAATAGAGCTGAATATTGAAAAATCATCGTGACATAGCTTTGCGAAAATTGTAATATGGACATATGAGAAAAAAACTGCCGATCTTCTTACTTGTCTGTGGTGTTTTACTGTTTACGATTTGTACAAATATAAATGTCAATGCACAATCGGTAGAGCTTTCAGATTTTGATAAAGCCCTTCAAACATATTTGAATAGTGTCGAAGATTATAAAAAAGAACATGCGGATTATGTGTTGGCAAAGTCTCAGTATGAAAGATACCAAACATTAAGCTCGCAGAATGCTGCTTTTGAGGAAACCCTTCAGATGCTGGAAGCCCGTGATCAGGTGATCATAGATTATCTTATTTCCCTTAAGGAAAAGATATTGATGACACCCAGTTTGGAAGAAAATATGATAGATGAAGCAATTGCAAAGTTAGATCAAAGCATTGGCTGGTTTTCTGATCACAAAACTAGATTACCCAGCGCTGGCAATCTTCAAGACCTTTCTGAGGACTCAACTACAGCCTCCGAAAAATATGTAGAGCTCATGCCATTGATTTACGAAAGTCTTAGTCTGCCGGCTTATGGATTAGTCACTGATTACGAATCCAGATTAGAAAATCTACATACGGGATTGAAAGATAAGCTTGATAAAATAAATAAAGAAGAAAGAGAAGAATATCAATTAAATAATAATAAGCTTCAGCTGATGGATAAGTGGCTTTTGGAAAGTGAGTTAAGATTTGTAAGAAGTGAAGAAAAAAGAGTAATGGCTAGACAATTGATAAATGATTTATCCAATTTAAAAAAAGTTGATTACCGGAGCTTTGAAAATATTATAACCAGGATATTGGAGAGCAGACAGCATTTAAAAGATTCTCTTAATTTCATGAATGAGATCCTGCGTGAGATAAAAACAACTGAGTAGGAATTATGGCTGAAAAAGTTAATAATAATTTACAATCGCCGCAAATGGATAAGCCTGTTGATATTGATCAACCCGGTGTCGACAGTGTTGCAGAAGATATCAGCAAATTTAAAAGCACGGTCAAGAAATTGACAGATACTATTAACCAAAAGACAAAACCTGTAGCTGAAAAAGTACAGCAAGGAATTGCTGAAAGAGCTCCTGCGGCAATTAAAGAAAAGATCGGTCAGAAACCAAAATTATCGTGGATAAAATATCTTTTTATTCCAATATTTATAATATTTATCCTTGTGATAATTTACAGGGTTTTGCAAGACAGTCCTGGCAATGGGGAACAAACAAATGTACAGGAACCTACCGGTGTTATTGAACCTACTCCGACTATTGAGCCTGTTGGGCCTTCAAGACAATCAGTTTATGTGAATGATCCTGAGATCCAAAGACTTCAGGATGAACTGGATGTTATTAATAATGAAATGTTCTCTGTTCCTCTGCGCGATTCCAGCCTTAACCCTCCTGTTTTGGATTTTAATGTAAGTTTCTAGTTAAAATATGTAAATTATTGTTATGACTGCAAGGAAGAAATTGTTAAGAAGACCAAAAAAAGGCAGAAAGATTGCAGGTGTGGCGTTGGGGATCTCAAATTACTTCAATATCGATGTTGTTGTAGTGAGACTGGTTTTTGTACTTCTGGCCATTCCCGGGGGACTACCGGGCATAGTGCCTTACATTATCTGCTGGATAGTTATTCCCTCTAGGGATTAGTTTTTCAGATTGATCTTTTTGATCTCGAAACTCTTATCATTTTGTATAATGATCCCGATATCATCTACTTTCGGGAATACCTTTCTTACCTCGTTTTGGAATTTCTCAGCTAAAGAAGCAGAGAATTTCGAATACATACCTCTTTCAGTATTTCTGCAAAGTCTGTTTTCGTATTCACGGATTACTTCTTGTACTATGCGGCCAACGCGGTTGAATTCAGTCTGATTAGTATCAGGATCAAGTTCATACTTGCTATGAATGATTTTGAACTCATCAAAAACTTCAGGGTTATCTTCCATCATTTTTTGAACATAATCCTTGTATTTTGGCATGAATTATCTGTGATTTAATTGGAGTCCTGATCTATTGTAGATTTGCCTTCCGTTTTTTTATACCACTCATAGAAATTTGCGGTGTACTCATCAACCGCCTGCAGTTCCTGGTAGACCTTTTTTCTTATGTCTTGTGATGACACCTCATATTCTGCATTATTTTTAACCCAATCAATTATCTTTTCCGTAACCTTTTGGACATGCTGCTCGTCTAAACCCGCTGCCTTAAGCACCCTCTCGATCTTTTTAGGATCAAATCTTTCTTTTCTGCCGTCCTTTTTGGTTATCTCAATATCGTTGATGTCCATAATATTATTATAATATTGTTAAGCATTTTTACCAATTGGTAAATTTTTATTGTAAACTTAAAACGTGCCACAAGTTAAGTTAAGTAAAATATTTACACTACTTTTGATCTTGCTGTCAATTCCAGTTGGTGTACTGCTATTGGACCGGAAAACCTACTTTTTCAGTCGAGCATACCGTGAAGTTTCAGGTTCAAAAGCAAATTTAGTGATCAATCTCAGACAATCTTATGAGTTGTCAGGAAAACCTTGGAAAAATCTTTCTCAAGGTGGTGAAGAAACGGATGGAATGCTTTTTGCAGTTTCTGACAAGGTTTCTATGTTGCAACCTGAATATATTCGAATCGATCACGTCTTTGATTTTTATGATGTTCTATCTAGAAACGATGATGGAGAAATAGTCTATAACTGGACTAAGCTTGATAGCGAGATCAAGGCTATAACTGACATTGGAGCGAAGCCTTTCATATCGCTTTCATATATGCCGCAAGTTTTATCGACGGGATCTGAGGTCGATACAGCTTCTAACTGGGGGGAGTGGAGGCAGTTGGTCAGAATGACTATAGAACATATTAGCGGTAAATATGGATTAGGGATAAAAGATGTTTATTACGAGGTGTGGAACGAACCGGATCTTTTTGGCTCGTATAGATTATACGGACAAAAAAATTATTTGATAATGTACCAAAACGCATCTTTGGGTGCTCAGGATGCGAAAAATATTTTGGATTTTAAAATAGGCGGACCTGCGACAACAGGTTTGTACGAGAATTGGTTTCGGGACTTTCTGATGTATGGTGTAAGAAATAATTTAAGGATTGATTTTTACTCATGGCACAGGTATTCAACAAAGATAGAGGATTTTGAAAAGGATCACAATAATGTGCGTGAGTGGATCATTAATTATCCGACTTACAGTGATATTGAATTTATAATTACAGAAGCGGGGCACAATAGTGAAAATGATATTGGTTACGATGGAGAATATTCTGCCATTCATACCATGGCGGTCAACTTGGGGTTATTTGAAAAGATCAATAAGGTTTTCCAGTTCGAAATTAAAGATGGTCCCGGCCCGGAGAAATACTGGGGGAGATGGGGAATGCTCACTCACGAAAGTTTCGGAGAGCCTGAGGAAAAACCAAGATTTTGGGCAATTGATTTTTTGAACAATATTAATAGAGGAAAGTTTCCTGTATTTGGTCAGGGAACCTGGGTGAAAGCACTCGCTTCCGGAAGGGTGGATCATATAAAACTGATCATCGTAAATTATGATCCCTATTATTCTCACTCTGAGACTGTACCAATTACATTCATAAACCTTCCTTCAGAGAAATTCATTTACCGGAGATCAGACTTTTTAGGTGGCAAAAAGGAAAGGACAGTTAATATAAATGATGTGAGCTCTTGGAACACTGAGGAATATTTTACTCCCAACACTGCTGCGATGATCGAAATTATTGCTCAATAAAAAATAATAGAAGACTTAAAGTCCTTGGTGGTTTATTATTAATTATCAATGAATAATAAGATATTAAAGATCGTATTTGTCATGAATTTGGTTGTTTTAAACGCATTCATGGGTTTTACAGTGCTGAGGAGCTACGTTGAGTCCGCAGAAGAAGAAAAAGAGAACACAGAGGAAAATATTATTAGGAGTTTGCAGATCAATGATGATACTTCATGTTCAAATAATTGTATTTCGTACATTGATCAAAAGATAGCAAGCATAACACCAGTCGTGCAAAAAGAGGTGGTTCAGAGGGAATTGGTAGTAACGCAGGCTCCAGCGCAGCAAACTATTGTAACAACTGAAGCAAAGACAAAATCAGTGAACTATATGCCGATACCGGGTGCGGGAAACACGCTGGAGACAAGTTGGACAGTTATTGAGGGTTCTGATTTTTATCTAAGTAAAGTAGACTATCCGGGAATAACTGAGGTTTATTTTGAGGCAAATATGAAACTGAAAAACGGTAACGGTAAAGGATATTTAAGGGTATATGATGTCACGAACAGCAGAGCCGTTGACGGGAGTGAGATAGAGACCTCTAGTCAGACATCAGAATTTGTCAGTTCGGGCATGATCAGTTTGTGGGAGGGTTACAATCATTACATCATTCAAGCGAGATCTCTTACAGCAGATACAACTTATTTTGAATCTGGAAGATTGAAGATCATTTCCGAAAGGTGAGAAATTACTTTATGAAATTGATGACGGACAATTTAAATATTTAAAGATTGGTTTATAATTAGATTGTTTTTTCCAGCAGATCGGAGGTGAGATCATATGAAAGGATTTATGAACTTCATTAGAGAGCAAGGTGTTGTTGGTTTGGCTGTTGGTTTCATACTTGGAGGTGCTGTTTCTAAGGTGGTTTCTTCTTTAAGTAGAGGATATTATCAACCCTCTACTTGGAATAGCTTTGGGTGCAGCAGGGAATCTGGCTGAAGCTTCACTGAAAATTGGTCCGGTTGAACTGATGTATGGTAGTTTCATTTCTGTTGTCATCGATTTTGTTGTAATAGCGCTTGTTGTGTATTACGGAGTCAAAAAACTGGGCTTAGACAAATTGGATAAAAAGTCTTAAAACGATATCTATTATCTGAATAAACTTTTTAGAAACACAGATAAAAGTCTTAATAATGTATTGAGAATGCTATTTTTTGAATTGTGATTTTCTGATATTGATTCTCCCAAAACACTTTCTGAGTTTGTTGGAGAAGGGGATAGTGCAGGAGTTGTTTCTTTCACTTTATTCTCATTTTCGATATTAATACTGCCAGGATCTTCCAGTGTGTAAGTTTTGCCGTCTATGTTTACTTCTGATCTTGAATTTCCTTCACCTGAATGCTCAATATTAATATTTGTGTTTGAGTCAGTGGAATTGTCGCTACTGCCATTGGAATTATTGGTAATACTCACATTTGAGCTTATATCGCCACTTGTTCCAGAAGTATTGTTTCCGGTATTACTATCAATAATCACTTTGTTTTTGGTCTCGGCTGAAACGGGAAGTATAAAAGAAATGATTAGTAATAAAGAAAGTATGAGAATGGGTTTTTTCATTAGCCTCATTATACATTATCGGGTAAATATGACTTAGTTTGAAACTTCAGTGTTAAGTTGATTTCATCGGTACGATCACACAATTAAGGTAACACTTTTGTACTCTTCAAATGATTGTAATCTCTTTAGCGGTGTTTTACCATCCATGCCCATGC
>JAFGPD010000012.1 GCA_016926185.1 Candidatus Woesebacteria bacterium
AGTTCACCAATCTCTCAACTATGAGACACCGGTGGACTATATGTTAAAGAAAGGAGGAATGTCGAATATGTATCGAACTCGTACATAGTATTTAAATAATAAATAGTATCTTATATAATTAGCTATCATGCCATCGGATAGAAAGAAAATAAAAAAACAGATCGAGGAAGAAAAGAAACAGTTCTACGGTGATGAATCTATTGGCAGTGGTTCACCTGATCCAGAAGTGATGCCAGATACCGAAGAAATTTTAGAGGAATTGGTAGGCAACGAAATAGACGAAACTGAACCCTTCTCAGTTGCTGATGAGATAGAATAGGACGAAAAACAATAATATCTTCAAATTATATTTGCATTATTTTTCGTATACTAACCGTGTTTACACTGAACGAAGTGAAGTGTGCACCCGGAGGGACTTGAACCCCCAACATTCGGTTCCGAAGACCGACGTTCTATCCATTGAACTACGGGTGCTAATTGATAAGCCACTTGTATTATAACGAAAATAATCCCTATAATGAAACTGATAATGTAAAGGGGGTGAAAATAGGAAATCAATCTTAAAAATATGCCAAAATATCAAAAATTTTTACTTTACTGGGCGATGCACGCGGCAGTTCTATACATTTTTCCAATGGTCTTTCCTATGCGATATACTTTAGGAAACAGTTTCCTAGATCCATATCATGCAGTAGTAATAACATCGTTTTTATGGAGTCTGATCCTGTGGCTTGTTAGGCCATTTTTCAAAACTTTAGATGTCGAAATAAAGTGCACTGTAAATAACATGGCTTTGGGGTGTCTTTTGATTAACTTTGCGACAGTTTGGATGATCGCAAGATATTCAATAATAACCGGTGTCGGGATAAGCAGCTTTGTCTATGTTTTTCTGATGGCACTTGTTGCAAACTTTGCTCAATATTTTGCCTGGAAGAAGTTGGGGAAGAAAAAATAGTATTTTATTCTTTTTTATCCTTTATCACATCTCCTACTTCAGTCTGCAAATAACGTGTTGCAGCTTCTTGTACAAGCGTATTTTCTGTTGGATCGTCCATTGCTCTAACAGCATCTTCACCTGCTTGAATATGTTTTAAATGATTAGGATTTGTCAGTGCATCCTCTACGGATTTAGGTTCTCCTTCAGATTTCATTTTACTCAATAAATCTCACCACCTTTCTAATACACCCTATATTATTGTTTTTTCTCTAATTTATCAAGGATATTTTGCACAAAAAACACTAGTTTTATTTAATCGACAAATCTAAAATGTTTCGAAACAAATTTAATAAAACAAATTAATATTTTTCCTTTCAATATCTAAATATTATTAAACTGAATTAAGTAAGCTATAATTGCTTCATATGGTTAAAATGCGCGAAGAAGATGCGATAAAAATGAGAATAAAGCGGATCGAAAAAGAGATCCGAGATACTCCTTATCATAAAGCAACCGAACACCACATTGGAATGCTCCGGGCAAAGCTGTCAAAGCTGAAAGATCAGGTTGAGTTAAAACAATCAAAAAAAGGCGGGGGTGGGGGAGGCTACGCTGTAAAAAAACAGGGTGATGCAACAATAGTTCTCGTAGGACCGCCTTCTGTTGGTAAATCCACTCTTATAAATAAACTCACCAATGCAAAAAGCAAAATTGCCCCATACGCCTTTACAACGGTAACAGTAATTCCGGGAATGATGGAATACAAAGACGCCAGAATTCAAATACTGGATGTTCCCGGACTCATTGACGAAGCAGAAAAAGGGAAGGGAAGAGGCAAAGAAGTTCTTTCAGTCATCCGAGGTTCAGATCTTCTAATATTAATGTGCGACGTAGAGAATACTGATAAAGTACCAAGGATTAAAAATATGCTGGAAAATTCGGGTATCAGAATAGATAAAACCCATCCTGATATCACAATTGAAAAGAAGCTGAAAGGCGGAACGAGGATCATCAGCAACATCAAACAAGACCTTGGGAAAGAAACCATAAAAGAAGTAGCAAAAGAATTCGGCTACGGCAATTCTGAAGTGACATTAAGACAAAAAATAGACATGGATCAGCTTATCGATATTTTTTCAAGAAATCGTGTTTATATCCCTTCTATAACAGTAATGAATAAATCCGATCTTAAAAATATAAAACTTGATGATCCGAAAACCTTAAAGATAAGCGCTGAGAAAGGAAAGGGTCTTGATAAACTAAAAGAAAAAATATACAAAGACCTTAAATTTTTGAGAGTATTTCTGGTGCGTACAGACGAAAAGCCAAGCTATTCTAATCCTATCGTGATGAAAGAAGGGGATACTCTCAAAGATGTTGCTATAAAGATCGGCGAAGATTTTGCCGAGGAACATGAGAGGGCTAAGATCTGGGAAAGTGGTGCAAAATTCCCCGGGCAAGAGGTGTCTTTAACTACAGAAGTCCTCGAAGGCATGCAGGTTAGGTTTATTTAAATAATGTTTAGAGTCTGACTATAATTTGTGCTTGTACTGAGCGAAGCGTGTGCTTGCACTGAGCGAAGCGAAGTGACCCAGGGTGGACTTACTTCGTCGTTTGACTCCGCAGTATAAACTTCTCGTCCATATTTTGCTTAAAATCATGCATTATTGAGGGAACGAAGTGCTTGCGCTGAGCAAAACGTGTGCTTGCACTGAGCTAAGCGAAGTGACCCAGGGTGGACTCGAACCACCAACCTACTCCTTAGAAGGGAGTTGCTCCATCCTTTTGAGCTACTGGGCCATATTGATACATATATTTTACCAAAGACTGTAATTATTTCATACAAACACGACAGCTCTACTGTAATCTAATGTAAGATCACATTTATTAGATCTTTATAAATTGATAAAAAAATGAATAGCTTCTGAAGAAAATACTATTTTCTAGAACTTTTTTCTGGATGGATACATTCTGTATCACCCATTGAGACAAATTGCTGATGAGATCCAATATCACTTGTCTCAAAACTCATTCTTTGAACTACAGGCTTTTTACTATCTAAACTAATCACACTAAATGGACATGATTTATCCAAATTATGATAATTTCCATCACCACAAAGAAGATCTACACGTTTGATGTTTGCAAGTATCACTTTTCCTAATTTGCAGTTTTCACACGTCATGTGAATTATAAGATCATAAAATAAAGATTAGAAGGAATTATAAACTTTGAAAGGAAGTTGTCTAGATTCATTAAGTCTATTCATCTTTAAATTCGGTTATTTGATATTATTGTGTAATGCTAAAAAATATTAACATTTTGGTGACGGGTGGGGCGGGCTTTATTGGGTCTAACCTCATTGAATCGCTTGTCAAAGAAGAAAGCAACAAAGTATATTCTCTGGATAATTACTTCACCGGCAGTAAAGAAAACCACATTAAAGGTGCTACTTACATTAAAGGTTCAACAAAAGATATTGACAAATTAATTAACTTCAAACCCGATCTTATATACCATCTTGGAGAATATTCCCGTGTTGAACAAAGCTTTACAGATATTGAAACTGTCTGGGAATATAATACCCTGGGTACTTTTCAGGTTTTTGAGTTTTGCAGAAAACACAATATAAAGGTAGTTTATGCCGGATCCAGCACAAAATTCAGCACCGATGAAATTGGAAAAAACATGAGTCCTTACGCTTTTGCCAAGGCTACAAATACCGAACTTTTGCAAAACTACGGAAAATGGTTTTCTGTTAAATATGCAATAACCTATTTCTATAATGTCTATGGTCCCAGAGAGATCTCGGAGGGTAAGTATGCAACTCTGATAGCAATTTTTAAAAAGAAAATCGAAGAAGGTAAACCACTAACTGTAGTTTCTCCCGGAACCCAAAAAAGGAACTTCACACACGTAAGCGATATTGTCAAAGGACTTTTACTGGTCGGGGAAAGGGGTGAGGGAGATGGCTACGGTTTGGGAACACCTGAAAGTCATAGCATTCTAGAGATCGCGAAAATGTTTGGAGGAAAAATAGAAATGCTGCCTGAAAGAAAAGGTAATAGAAAAGGTTCAACCATAGATATATCAAAAGCAAGAGAGCTAGGTTGGGAAAGTAAGACAAAAATTGAGGATTATATTAAAGATTTCGTTGAAAATTTAAAATAGGGAGTCCTTATCTCTTTTTTACTTGATTTTTATCATTACCAGTTGCTGGAGGGAATGATGTGTCAATAGCGACCTTTTTCGAGATAACTCCTAATTTTGCAGCCTGCGCTAACTGACTCCTTAATAAAGAGGCCTCGTCACCTCTATTATTTAATACAGCATCTTTAATTTGCTCTGCAGCTTCATTTTGTCCTGTACGTTCCTCTTCAGTCAGAGGCTTAGGGGATCTTTGATTATTATCAGAATTTTCCATTTTGAAATAAGAACATTACCCAATCTATTATTGAATTTTCATCGAAAAGCGGGATTCGAACCCGTGACCTTTTCGTTGGAATATGTGAGCAGCGGACCGGATTTGAACCGGCGACCTTCTCGTTGGCAACGAGACGTTCTACCAACTGAACTACCGCTGCATGTTAAAAACTGCGCCCTGCCTGCCGGCGGGAGGGTCTACCAACTGCTGTGCCATCCATAGCTTTAGCGAAGGATGGAGCTATTCCCGCTTCAAGGCTTCGCCTTTCAGCGCAAGCGCACTTCCGATACTATGTATCGTCAGTGTAAACACTGTATCAATTCTAATTTCTTCTCTCTTGTCCAACCTTTTATCTCTTTTTCTCTTTTGTATGCTTTAGATTTATTCCTGTAACTCTCTTTATAAACCAGTTTTACCGGTCTTTTTCCTCTTACCGACTTAGCACCATACTTACTATGATTATGTTGACGAATCCTTCTATTTATATCAGTTGATACACCAGTATATAAAGACTCATCTTTACATCTAACTATGTAAACATAATACATACTTAGTGTTCTCACTTTATCATCAAAGTGCTTGCACTGAGCAAAGCGAGTGCTTGCACTGAGCAAAGCGAGTGCTTGCACTGAGCAAAGCGAAGTGCCAAGGCCAGGAATCGAACCCGGATCTGGCGCTCTTCAGGCGTCCGCCG
>JAFGPD010000013.1 GCA_016926185.1 Candidatus Woesebacteria bacterium
AGTTCACCAATCTCTCAACTATGAGACACCGGTGGACTATATGTTAAAGAAAGGAGGAATGTCGAATATGTATCGAACTCGTACATAAGGTGGACTATTTTTAGCTGTCATGTTAGTATTTTTTTGTATGAATTCGATCCCGCCACTGGTGCATTTGGTTACTGATGACGAAGCCAAAGAACAGGCGAAGGCACTGTTTGAGCAGATGAAAAAAGCTTCCGGAAAGGTACCAAAATGGATGAGAGTTATGGCAAATTGCGAAGATGTATTGATAGGTTTTTTCACGATGTTTAAGGCAATTATGGATGATGCTCCTGTTGACAAACTTTTAAAGTGGAGAATTGCCTTAAAAATTTCAGATATCAATAAGTGCGAATTTTGTGTATCTGTGGCAAAACAGCAGCTGAAAACGTTTGGCTTAAGTGATGAGGAGATAGAAAACATTGAATCAAAAGATCTTTCAGAGAAAGAAAATATTGCAATGGAATATGCAGTTGCTTCGACAGAACATGCATATAATATCGATCCAGAGTTGATGAAGAAAATGAAACAGCACTATGCTGATGAACAGATTGTGGAAATAAGTAGCGTAGTAGGACTTTTCAACTTCATAAACCGTTTCAACGATTCCCTCGGAGTACTTCCGGATGTTGAATAGAAATTCTGACTTAATCGAGTTCAGCTTTTCTGTCTTTAAGATACTGACTCCAACCTTCAACGGTATCCAATACTAATGAGAATGGTGTCTCAACGACAAAATTGAAAAATATTGCAACAACATTATATTCTTTCCATTTTGCAGCAAGGAATGCTCCAACTTTAGCCACAGGAACAGATATCATGTCTAAGATAAATTCAAAAAACGATGTTTTATCCCCAATGTTCAGTTCCTTGGATTTATTTCGAATTACAACAGCTGCAAAGATGGTCAAGGCTATCGTGAAAGTGTCAAAAACAACAGAAGATAAAGGGAGGCCGGCGACATAAAAACTTGCGCCAATTATTGTAAACACAAGCCAGATCATAAATAAATACAGTATCCCAAAAATTATTTTCAAAAACTTCCGCTCTTTTTTACTAGCCTGGATCTCAAAGTACTTCATACCCTCATTTTTATAAGTAAAACTTGCAATAGCGTTAAGAACTATTTCTTTGTTGGATTTCGCAGGAGGCCTGATAATTATTACCAAGATAAACATTACAATTGTGGGTATTATGAAATCTATCAAGGCAGTTGTAAGACTGAAGCCCTCATTGAATATATGAGCCATTGGTACTTCTACAATGAAAAAAGTGAACCAATTCGATAAAAATACTGACAAGGTTGAAAACACACCGAGCCTGAAAAGCCTTTTTTTGAGCGTTTGATATCTTTTGTCGTAGATTTCTGCGATCTTTGTGATATAACTTTTTTTATTTTCGAATATCGACATTAGTTTTTTCGGACTTTTCTTCATTTCTCCTAAAAGATCCCCGATAAGTGTAAAAACGGTATCATTCTGTTCACATATCCGTCTGAAATCTTTTGACAGAGGGTGGTTTAGAAGCTTGTCCGAGTTTTTCCAGAAATCTATCACTTCCTCAAACCTTTGATCTAAAATATTGCTTTCAGGATCACCCCAGTCAGAATATTTAAAATCGAGCAATCTGTAAGTAATATAAGCACTATCAAGATCAAGCAGTGTGCGGCAGGTTGCTATATATATTTGTCTTGCCTTTTCTTCCTGAGACAAAGCATTGGATGGTACAATTTTGATTCGTTTTTCCATGATGTCTGTCATTGCGTCAAGCAAAACGTATTCTCTGACCGGACTTGCGAGAATTTCCTCGATCTCGCATGCAGCAGTCTCAATTATGAAAGTGGTAAAGTTGACTTGCCTTTTGATGTCTTTTAATGGAGTTGATGGAGACGAAGATCTTTTAAGGAAAAAAAGATATTTTGATAGTGCATCTGAAACAACAGGAATGACTTCTCGAGGAACTTCGTTATTAGGAAGATGGCCGCCGCGAATAAGTTCTTTTGTGACAGTTTCTGATAAAGTGTTAGCATCCTCGACTTCCCTGAAGACCGAGATCCCAGATATCTTTGCAAAAAGCATTCTTTTTAGAATTCTTTCAATTGCTCTCCGTCGGAGAACATTGTCTTCCTGCCAATCAACAATTTTTCTGATCTTTTCATAGATTCTTGCAACTCTTGAGGCGATTTCATCAACATGAATTGGAGTACTGTCGTTTTCCAAGTTTTTTAGACCCATAACATAGCTTTGCAGCATTGAAAAAATATCTTTTCTTAAAATTGTATGTTGGTTTTCTTTGGATTCTTCGACGCTTCTAGGATTTTCTGAATTGATCTCATTTTCCCCTGCACTTCGGACTTGAATTGAAGAATTTGGTTGTCCTTGAATGTCTCTAGCTAGTCCTTGAGCATTTACATTTGCAGCCACTTCCTGTTTTTCGGAATATTGATCTTCTTCAGATCTTAAAATAGCTGGATTGACTATTTTATGATCGGGCTGTGAATTTTCTGGCTCGTTTCCAGACGATCCCTTGTTGTCAAATATCACTCCGGATCTCATATTGTTTTTTCATATATGGAACATATTATAACATCTGCAAATATTCTTAATATTTTTAACGTTACATGTTTTTTAAAAGAAAATATTTATTTGAGAAATACTAAAAATCAAATTACTTGAAAGAAAACAAAGCCCTTAATTGTACTAATAATGTGAGAAGAAAGGAGGTGAGAATAATATGAATAAAAAAATTATGACTATATCAACCTTAGCGGTTGGCGCGGGTATGCTCTTGGCTTCTGCAACAAACATTTTTGCTTATAGAGGCGATCCTTCAGTTCAGGGTCCTGATTGTACTGAAGAAAGACATGCTGTAATGACCCAGGCTTTTGAGAATAATGATTACAATGCATGGAGAGAGAATATGCAGGGAAGAGGTAGAGTTACCGAAGTAGTAAATGAGGGTAACTTTGCCGTGTTCTCTGAAATGCATCAGCTTATGTTGGAAGGTAAAACTGAAGAAGCGAACGCAATAAGAGCAGAGTTGGGATTGGGTCAAAAAAATGGCTCAGGTCAAGGAAAAGGTCAAGGAATGGGGTATGGTAAAAATACCAATCGATAATATTATTTGATTGGATAAGCTGAGACTCCACTTAAAAAGTGGGGTTTCGGCAATTTCAAAAATAAATTATGACACTAAGTATTAAAATATATTGGTATGAAAAAGTTAAAAAAAATAAAGGACGAAGAAATTATCGAAATTGTCAGATCTGAGGATAAAGAAGCATATTCCGAGATAATAAAACGTTACGAAAAAAAATTGCTAAGATATGCAAATTATCTAGTTAAAGATGAACATGATGCTGCCGATATCGTTCAGGAGTCTTTCATAAAAGCGTACGTCAAAATCAAAAGCTTTAATAAGAGGAAAAGTTTTAGCAGCTGGATCTATAGAATAGTTCACAATGAGGCGATGAATTTAGTAAAGCGGGAAAAAAGAAAAGTTAAAATTGATGAGAAAATGGAATTTGACAGCGGGGTTGATATTGAGGAAGATTTGATCAGGAAAGAACTAAAGTTGGATACAAGAAACTATCTTGATCAAATACCAGTTAAATATTGTGAGCCATTATCTTTGTTTTATTTGGAGGATAAGTCATATGAGCAGATAAGTGATATTTTAAGGATCCCGGTTGGAACTGTGGGGACAAGGATTAATAGGGCAAAGAAAATATTGCAAAAGATATGTCAGAAATAAATCGAAAAACTAAGAACGAAGAACTAAAAATTGAAGATGGGGTTATGGCAAAAGTGAAAAGCGGTGAAATTAAGATGAAACCGAAATGGTATTTTGTATTGGGTTCACTTTTATCGCTAATGGGATTGGTTGGATTTTCAATTGGTGCAGTTTTCCTTACGAACTTAACAATATTTTTGATAAGAAAAAGAGGTCCCGGTTATGGAAGGCTTGATATTTTACTGAGTAGTTTTCCTATCTGGATACCGGTTTTGGCAATTTCTGGAATAGCATTGGGGATATGGTTTTTGAAAAAATATGACTTTTCATATAAAAAGAATTTTATATTTATCACAGTTATCTTTGTTTTATCAGTTATCATTGCTGGCTTTGTTGTGGATACGGCTGGCTTGAATGATTTATGGTCACATAAGGGTCCCCTGCGCGGTTTATATCAAAGGTATGGTGATCAAAGAGGTGTTTTGCAATGGCATCGTGAAGGACGTGGAGGAATGAATCTTCAGTAAAGGGATCTTAAAATAATTAATATTTCCCGATTATACGGTGTATAGTGTCTAATGAATGTTGTTTATGATAAAATCCACACGACAAATATGAAAATATGAAAAATCTAATTGAGCTTAAAAATATATCAAAAATATTCAAAACCGAGGCTGGTGAATTCCCTGCTTTGAAAAATATTAATCTTTCTATAGGCAGAGGAGAGTTCGTCGGTGTTATCGGAAAGTCGGGTAGTGGTAAATCGACTCTGATCAATATGATCACGGGTATAGACAAACCTACATCCGGAAAAGTGTACGTGGACGGATCTCCTATACACAATATGGATGAAAATAGCATTGCAAAGTACAGAGGTAAGAAAATGGGAATTGTTTTTCAGTTCTTTCAGCTTTTACCTAACTTAACAGCTATAGAAAATATAATGCTTCCGATGGATTTTACCAACACATATGATAAGGACGTACGTGAGAAAAAAGCCTTGGAGATATTGGAAAGTGTAGACATTGCCGACCAGGCTTATAAGATGCCAGCGATGCTTTCAGGAGGGCAACAACAACGTGTTGCTATAGGAAGGGCATTGGCAAATGATCCACCAATCCTTTTTGCAGACGAACCAACCGGTAATTTGGATTCAAAGACAAGTGAAAAAATATTCTCACTTTTTGAGGAGCTGGTCAGAAGGAATAAAACGGTTCTTATGGTAACTCATGATGAAGATCAGGCGAGAAGAGTAAACCGCTCTCTAGTTATTTCTGATGGTGAAATAATTGAAGAATTTCTGGCTGGCACTTTTCCGACCTTGAGTGAGTCAGAGCTTATATGGATGACAAAAAGGTTGAAAAGAAAAAACTATAAAGGCGGTCAGATCATTTTAAAGAAAGATATGCCTGTTGATTCTTTGTATTTGGTAACAAAAGGAAAAGTTGAGATAGTGCTGCATGTTGATGGTATGGCTGAGATGGTTGTTGCTGAGTTTTGCTGCGGACAGTATTTTGGTGAGATCGAGCTTTTAAGACATAGTAATAGTGTGGCTACCGCGAGAGCTGCAATTGGAAGTGAAGTTGAAGTTGCAACATTGCCAAAGGATGATTTTTTGAACCTCTTAAATAGATCTTCAGAAACCAAAAAACAGGTAGATAAAGTTGCAAAAATACGCCTTGCGGAAAACATTCAAAAAACCAAAAGGAAATGAAACCGAGATTTAAAAAAGCTTTAAGGGATCTGACCGCCAATAAGATGCGTACATTATTGGTGACACTTGCTATTGCTGTTGGAGTGTTCGCCTTCGGAAGTGTTTTTATTACCAATGAAATACTTCTGGGTGATATGGATATTGTTTATCAAAAGATAAATCCTTCAACTATCGATATTGGAGTTCGCGGCGGGTTTGGTGACGGTTTGATCTCATGGGCGAAACAGCAAGAAGGTGTCATCGACGCAAAGGCAATAACCGTGAATTCTGTCAGTATCGTTGATGGTGACTCAGAATTTCCAATGAGTCTTATTACCTATGACGATCTGAATTATATGCAGGTTAATAAGATATTCCCAAAACAGGGTGTGTGGCCTCCGGGTAGAGGTGAAGTGGCTTTGGAGCGTCAAGCAGTATCTTTTTTGGGAATAAATATTGGTGACATCATGACTATCGAGCTTTCTAATGGACAAAGAAAGCAGCTTTCTGTTAGCAGTATTATTTACGACACGAAAGCAATTCCTCCGCAATTCTTCCCTCAATACACGGGTTATATTAGTTATGAAACAGTTAGAACATTTGGTCTTTCTGATGCGTATAATAGAATGCTTATTATTACTGAGCCTTCTCTTTCTGAACCTTCTCAAATAGATAAATTAGCAGAAGAGCTGGAAGCTAGATTAGAAGATCGGGGAGTCAGTGTAGGCTCTATCAATACTTGGCCTCCTAATGAACATTGGGCAAAAGAAAATAGTCGTGCCTTTACCACAATACTTTCCGGCATTGGGGTCTTTTCTTTGCTTCTGAGCGGATTTTTGGTTGTGAATACAATTTCTGCACTTGTGGCACAGCAAAAAAAACAGATCGGTATCATGAAGGCCGTTGGCGCGACAAGTCTAGTGATCACAACACTTTATTTGGCAACGGTATTGGTCTATGGAGTTTTAGCACTTGTGATCGCTCTTCCTGTTGGAATGGTCTTGGCATATTTTTTTCTACTGGCTGTTACAAATTTTTTGAATTTAGAGATATTGAACTTCCATCTTCCTTTTAGAGTATTTTTGATGATGACAGGTGTATCCTTGATAGTTCCTGTAGTTGCTTCTCTTATTCCTCTCATAAGAGGAACGAAGGTTCCGGTTCAGATAGCATTAAGTGATCGTTACGAAGAGAAACGAACCAGGAATTTTATTGACAATCTTGTAGAAAAAGTAAAAGGTTTTCCGCGTCCTCTTCTTTTATCTATACGAAACACTTTTCGCAACAAAGCAAGGTTGGCATTGACCTTAGGAACTTTATCTATTGCAGGAATGATGTTTATCGCAGTTGTTAACACAAGTAGCGCAATGGTCCGTGAGCTTGATGTGGCATTATCGTTTTTAAATTATGACGTACAGACATTTTTAACGGATAATTACGAAGCTTCTACATTAATATCAAAAGTAAGGTCAGTTGACGGGGTGACAGAGGCAGATGTTGTTATAGGTACATCAGGACAGCGTATAGCGACTGATGGTTCTTCCGGGTCAGAGTTTTCAGTAGTTGGTGTTGATCCAAGGTCTGATTTTCTAAAACCAAATCTTTACTCGGGACGGTGGTTAACTCAAGATGATGTCAGACAAGCAGTGGTCACACGTTCACTTTCAAAGGATGACCCTCAATTTAGTATTGGAAATAACATAACGATAAAGATAAATGATGAGAAAGAGAATTTTGATATGGTTGGTGTTGTTTTGGAAGCCGGCGGCAGGCAGGAGGATACGCTATATGTTCCCTTTTCAACACTAACAACGATCTTGGACCAACCTGGTAGGGCCTCGAGAATTAACTATAGAACAGTTGAGCACACTTCAGAATTCCAAAACAGAACAGCACGCAGAGTTGAAGACGTTCTAAAGCAATCCGGAATAAATGTTGCAACAAGCTTTGGAATTCAATCCATTAAAGAGGGTAGTGCAACATCTTTTAATTTTATGACCAGTTTTTTATTGACCATGGCTGTTTTGATCGCTTTTGTAGGAGGTTTGGGGTTAGCCGGAACAATGAGTTTGAACGTTCTAGAAAGGACCAGGGAGATCGGAGTGGTTCGTTCAATCGGTGCTTCTTCCGGTTCGGTGCGACAGATCGTAGTGGTTGAGGCAATTACTATAGCAGTTTTAAGTTTCTTGATGTCATTGCCTTTTTCAGTATTGGCAACAATTGCTTTTGGAACTGCCATAGGGAATGCTTTTTTCGCAAAACCTTTGGTTTTTACTTATACTCTTCAGGGTCCTTTGATCTGGCTTTTAATAGTTTTGACAATATCTGTTGTTGCAAGTCTGCTGCCAGCTCGAAAGGCTGCCAATTTGACTATTCGCGAAACTTTGGCTTATGAGTAATGTGTGTTAAAATACCTGCCTGAAGAGATAAATATTAAAAAAATATGGCTAAAAAAAGGGAAAAAAGTACGATTGGGAAAATTTTGGGTTTTATTAAAACCCGTAAGTATCTATTGCTGATAGTCTTTATTGCTTTGGTGGCATTTTTTATCTTTCGCAAGAATGGTAATGGTGAGGAAATATATACTGTTATGCGTGGCAGCTTGACTGAAACAGTTACTGCCTCGGGGGAGTTGTCTGCACATGATATGGTAACTCTTAACTTTCCGCTGCCGGGTAAACTTGGGTTTGTTAATGTAAAAAACGGCGAATATGTCAGATCAGGCCAAGTTCTCATGGGTCTTAATGCATATGATCTGCAAGTTGCAGTGACTAATGCGCAGTATGTCTACTTGGCAGCTGATGCAAATGCAAAGGAAGTGGAGGATGATGTACAAGGTCATGATGAAGATGAAAGCTTCGAACAAAAAAACCGAAGGGTTGCTGCACAAACCGCAAGAGATAGAGCTTGGGAGAATTGGCAGGTAGCAAAATGGAATTTAGCCAATTCATCTTTGATAACACCTATTAATGGAGTTGTTACTAACGTTACTACTAGAATTATTGGAGATACAGTCGGAGTCACCGATGGTGTAACTGTCGTAAATCCTGAAACGATGTATTTTAGATCAGAAGTGGATGAGATCGATTACCCAAAGATCAAGTTGGGTCAGAAAGTGAATATAAAATTGGACGCATTTCCTGAGAAAACTTTTCCAGGTAAAGTCACGCTAATTAGCCCTGCCGTAGAAGAAACCACTGGCGGTGCTCTCAACATTATAGTTGAAGTTGGTCTTGATAATTCTGAAGATAAATTTATAACAGGTTTGAATGGAGAAGCTGAATTTGTTGTTTCTCAAGAGAGCGAAGCTTTAACAATCCCAAAGAAATTTATTATAATTAAAGATGGAAAAAACACAGTTTTGCTTAAGGAAGGCGCAAGGACGGTGGAAAAAGAAGTAGAACTTGGCACTAGCACTCAGAGTTTTGTAGAAGTGGTAGATGGCTTGAAAGAGGGCGACACTTTAATATTTTCTTCGGAGTCAAATTAGCTTTACTTAAAAATTTCATAGATCAAATATTTTAAGGCCTGTTCCAGGATCGTAAATTTTTTTCAATTTAGGCAATTTGATCAAATAAATCTCTGCGGTTCCCGAAACTCTTGCAGAAACAACATGTCCAGCAACGGTTTGCATGTTTTTATCAGCAAATACTCCATGAGCATGAATGATTAGGTCTTTTTCGACTCCTACGCTTCCATTCAGGCTTGCCATTTCGAGAGGTTCATTGAACTTTTTCTCATTGTATTTTTTCTTGCCAACGCTGTAGTGTGCCAGTGTCAACTTACCGACCGCTCCCACTCCAAAGAAAAAACCTCCCCCGATCTTGTTACTTTTACAAAACTTGGTAAGTGAATTAACTATCTCTTCACCTCTTTCAATTCTAATGACATAAGTATTATCTTTTTGTTTTTGATATTTCATTAATAGGATCATTACATGTGACTTTCAGCTGTTTGCTGAAACGGGTTTGCATCTTTGTCTAAAAATATTGTAACCTTTTTACCAACCAATCTAAGATAGGATGCAGGACAGGAGGAATTGACCTTACCGCTTAGAGTCTTTCTCATTAATTGACGTTTACTTTTACCAAAAGCGGTAAGTAGTATTTGACTCCCCTTTAAAATATCGGCGACACCCATTGTGAATGCTTTATTGGGAGTATTTTGACCTCTTTCGACTCGATCCCTATATATGGTTTCCTTTGAACATTTAACCAGCCGGAAACGGCTATCTTTACTTGAGCCTGCTTCATTAAATCCAATATGCCCTCCGGGGCCAATGCCTAAGATCACAAGGTCCGCAGGATATTCATTTATTAATTTACGATAGCGTTTTACTTCCTCGTCAGGGTTTTTTGTATCACCATTGATCTCAAAACAATTATTCTGTTTGATCTTAAAAGGCATAAAAACGTTTTTTCGCATATAGCTAACAAAACTATACGGATCGGACGTTTTACAAGGATAATATTCGTCAAGATGAAACGCATAAGTTTTTGAAAAATCCGCCTCACCCCTTTTTATCTTTTCTGCGATATTTTTATAGACAGGAATATAAGTATTTCCGGTTGCATAAAAGATCACTGCTTGAGGATTTTTGTTGACAATGTCACATATAGAATCTGCAGAGGCCATTGCAGCTTCTTTTAATGAAGGTAATACTTTATATTCTGCAAAATCTGATCCCATAGGCTTTTAAGATCTTATCTACTTGCAATTATACTACCATTCTGACTAATACTATTTTTGATCTAACTTTTTTCTGATAAATATTTATACAAAAAATAATTATGAATACACTCTTCTTTTAATGGTTTTTTACATAACTTAAGATATAATCACACAGATAACAAAAAAACACTACTATATTAATGTGTTTATAAAATGAAGATGATCAAAACAAACACACAAGCTATCCGGTATTTGTATGGTCATATTCCGAGTGGAAGAAAATACATTTTTCCTGGCGGAATAGGATTAAAAAGAACACTTTATTTATTAAAACTTCTCGGCAGTCCTCAGAACAAGCTGAAGGTTATTCATATTGCCGGCACTTCCGGTAAAGGTTCTACAGCGTTTTTTATTAGCACAATATTAAGATCACAGGGTTTCAAAGTTGGACTAAGTGTTTCTCCACACCTTCTTGATATCAGGGAAAGATTCCAGATAAACAATAATCTGATAAGCCAAAAGAACTTCATTGACTGCTTAAATGAGATAATTCCTGCGGTTGAAGAAACTTCAAAAACTAAATATGGGACACCAACTTATTTTGAAATCCTGGTAGTACTTGCCTATTACATTTTTTGTAAACTGGGAGTTGATTATGCAGTAATGGAAACGGGACTGGGTGGGATGCTCGATGGAACGAACGTGGTCTCAAGGAGGGATAAGATCGCAGTCATAACAAAAATTGGTCATGACCACACAAAAATTTTAGGAAATACTCTAGATAAGATTGCTTCCCAGAAGGCTGGAATTATTAAACCGGGAAATATCGTTGTTACGACAAAGCAGCATCCGAAAGCATTTGGTGTTATTAAAAAGGCTGCTATAAAAAATCAATCAAAAATGTATGTTTTAGATAGAAAAAATGTTAAGGAATTGTCGTTAGTCCCGAAACCAACTTTTACTTTCAACTTTGAAAATCGAACCATAGAAGATATAAAGCTTCAAATGCTGGGTTCGTTTCAAGTACAAAACTGCTCTTTGGCTTTGGCAACAGCCATTCTTCTTTCAGGTAGGGATAAATTTATTTTAGACGAGAAAAAATTGAAAAGAGCCCTTGGTGAAGTTGAGTTTTTAGGAAGGATGCAGAAGGTGGTAAATAAGGGGGAAATGATAATAATTGATGGAGCCCATAATCCCCAAAAGATGAAGGAGTTTACGAAAAATCTTCAAATATATTTCCCTGATCAAAAATTCATTTTTTTGTTAGGATTTAAAAGAGGCAAGGATTACAAAAATATTTTAAGATACATTGTCCCTCTTGCCGATAAGATCATTATCACTTCTTTTTTTAATCAAACCAAGTTCCAGGGAATGAGTGTTTTATCTGAGGATACGAAAAAGATTGCTCAGGTTTTGGAAACCATTGGTCACAAAAAATATGAGATATTTGAAAGAAGTGAGGATGCATTAAAGGCTTTAATTAAAAGTAAAAATAGGGTGAAAGTTATCACCGGGTCTCTTTATTTGATCAGTGAAGTTTATCCTTTTCTACAAAAAGATTATTGGTACTGAAATACTTTTTCGATGCAGATGTTTACCATTCATTCCAATGAATTTTGTCTTTGGAGAAATCCTGTTTGGTATGGGGTGGTGATTCACTTTCTGGGTAGCCGACTGGAATTATATTTACGATTTTAAACCGATTCGGAATACCAAGTAGTTTTTTTAGTTCCTCCTTTTGTGAAGGTATACTCACATTTTTCCAAACAGTTCCTAAACCAAGAGATGTTGCTTGCAGGAACATATTTTCTGATGCAACTGAAAGGTCTCTGACAGGGCAGTTTGTTTTGGAGGTGTCAGTTGCTGGGATGATCAGTACCGGAGCTTTTTTGATAAATTCTTGACCACAAATTTTAAATATTTTATCTTTTGTTTCCTGCTTTCTAATAACCACAAACTCAACAGCTCGGTTGTTCATAGCGGTTGGAGCAAATTGTCCAGCTTTGATGATTTCATTGATCAAAACATCATCCACATCTTTTGTTTGATACTCTCTAACCGATCTGCGATTTTTGATTTCGTCAAGGATCATGGGTTATGTTTAGATTTTATAACTAGATCAATTTTTGAGCAAACGTCTATTATTAAAGTATGTTTTTGATCACTTATTCTAAGCAGCTTTTCAGTCTTTGCTAATTAGAATATATTCATAGTATATTTAGAGTATGGAGGAAGACCAAAAAGGTGAGCACTTTGATGTTTCAGGTGAGAACACTTACAATATGGACAAGAGTGTTCAAAAAGAGGATGATAATTTAGTTATGGAAGAAAATAGTGTGCCAAAACCGACCGTGGGAGATCCTGTAAAAGAGAGCAAAGATAAAAAGCCCAAGAAAGTTTTGTTAATGCTTTTAGGAGTATTATTGTTCACCTCCGCTTTGGGTATTGGGGGGTACTATTTATATAATAATTACTTTAGTGAAGAAAAACCCGGTTCGGACAAACCTACTCCCACTCCAGCAAGTTCTCTAAAGCCAGTTCAAGATCTGGAAAAGTTCCAAAGCGAGGAAGAATACAAAAGCTATATTAAAGAAGGGCAATCCACAATGGGTATGGAGCTTTTTGGGTCTAGACAGATAGCTCCGGCCACTTTTGATGATGTGGCATTGAGTGGTCCAGAGGAGATGAGTTTTAATTTATCTGCAGGAGGCGGTTCTGATAAGAGTGTTTATCGAGTTTCCGACACAAACGTGCAGGTAAAAGGAATAGATGAGCCGGATATTGTCAAGACCGATGGAGAGAATATTTACTATTCTGCACAAGGAGGATATTTCAGACCAATCGAGCCTCAGCCTCTTCTTGAGCGTGATATAAGTACGGCTATAGCACCTGAATATACTAAACCCAACACTAAAGTGTTAGATGCTTTTCCGCCGGAGGATCTGAAAGAGCTGGCAAGCATTGAAGAGTCTGGTGAGTTTCTGCTAAGTGGAAACAAATTAATTGTTTTTACATCGGAAAAGTTAGTAGCTTATGACGTATCCAATCCTTCAGAATCTATAAAATCATGGACATTGGATTTAAAAGACAGGAATCAAGTTGTCACCTCAAGGCTGATGGGAGATAGCATCTATCTTGTGACCGCAACATATATTTCTTCTTTTGACTCCTGTGATATTCCTGTGTTTACAGGGGCCAGTACTGTCACTGTCAGATGCACCGATATTCATCGTCCAGACAGGGTATTTCCTGTAGATTCAACATATACGGTCATGAAGGTAAATCCCGAGAATGGAGAGGTAACCAACACAACTTCCTTTGTAGGAAATTCTTCACAAAGCGTTGTCTACATGTCGCCCAATGCAGTTTATGTCTCCTACACAATATCTGAGGGATACCTGAACGTATATATTGATTTCTTCATTGATGAAGGTGGAAAGATCTTTCCGGAAAGTCTGATCGACAGATTTAAAAAGGTTAAAGAATACGACATCAGTTACGAAGCAAAATTCACTGAATTTTCAAAGATACTTGAAGATTATCAAAACTCGCTTTCCGAGGATGAGGAGCTGAGGATACAAAATGAGCTTGAGAATAAATTGGAAGATTATATTATGAGCCGCTCAAGAGAGCTGACACAGTCAGGGATCGCCAAGATAGATATAAACAGTTTCGAAGTCAGCTCATCAGGGATCTTCCCGGGACAGCCTCTTAATCAATTCTCAATGGATGAATACCAAGGGAATCTGAGAGTTGCAACAACTGTCGGCGGGGGAATGTTTGGTTCTGAGACAAGTGCTAATGATGTATATGTGATGGATTCGGGACTCAATGTCATCGGTGAAGTAAAGGATCTGGGTTTGACTGAGCGAATTTATTCAGTAAGATTCATTCAGGATAAAGGTTATGTTGTGACATTTAGACAGATCGATCCATTTTATGTTTTGGATCTTTCCGATCCCCGCTCACCCCAGCTTAAGGGAGAACTCAAGATTCCCGGATATTCTTCATACCTGCATCCAATAGATGATGATAATTTAATCGGTGTTGGAAAAGAAGGAAGTAATGTCAAACTTTCAATGTTTAATGTCTCAAATCCAGAAAATCCTCTGGAAGTAGCAAAGTATGACCTTGACGAATATTACTCTGATGTATTAAACAATCACAGGGCATTTTTGATGGATTATGAGAATAAGATATTTTTCATTTCCGGAAGCCGTGGCGGGTATGTTTTCAGCTATGCGAACCAAACATTTTCACTAGAGAGGGCAGTTTCTAATATCAGTGCAAAAAGAGCTCTATTTATAAATGATTATTTGTATGTAGTGGGAGACGAAGCTGTAGTAGTATTAAATATGGATAATTGGGAAGAGGTGAACAGGCTTACTTATTAGTAAAAAGCTTCAAAACTCATTTAATTTTACCCTGTTTATTCTTGGTTTGAGTATTCGTATTTTTTATCCATGGATTCATTGAAACCGTTACTCTATTTGCCAATTTACTGGTAAACTGAATTGATATCAATAATTTAGGTAAGTTATTTTTTTTAACATTGCAATAACTTTGATCATGAATATAAATACAAAGATCATTGCCACGATCGGTCCGGCGACGATAGATTTCAGTGTTTTCCAAAAGATCATCGATGAAGGTATCGATCACATTCGGATAAATACTTCTTTTGGAGACGAAGATCAGTATAACCGGATTATCGATAACTTGAAAAAAGCCACTAAACATAAAGATGTTAAGATTATTTGGGACATTAAAAACATAGAATCTCTGAACTTTGCCAGGGAAAATAACATCAATATAATTGCACTTTCTTTCGCTGAAGAGTCAGAACAAATTACCCAAGTACGTAGTATCATCCCCAATGCATTTGTGATCTCTAAGATCGAAACCAAAAATGGTGTCTATAATTTCGATGAGATACTTGATAAGTCAGATGGAATAATGATCGCAAGGGGAGATCTTGGTGATGCGGTCACACTACCGGAAGTCCCTCCGCTTCAAAAACATTTTACTATAAAGACTTTAGAGAAAAAGAAAATGCTGATAACGGCCACTGAAATGCTTTTATCTATGACCGAAAACCCTCGTCCCACAAGGGCTGAGGTCTCGGATGTGGCCAATGCTGTTTTTGAGAATTCTTCAGCAGTTATGCTTTCGGAAGAGACTGCTATAGGAAAATATCCTGTTGAAGCAGTTAAATATATGAGAAAAATAATTGAAAATGCGGAGGATTGGAATAACACTCATACGATAAATTTGACTGATACTTGAGTTTACCTTAGAGAGAAAGATGATCTCTTTATTTATAATGGGAAAATGAAGTAATCGAGACTTTATTGTAACTCTCTGAATTGCCTGATCTCCATGTGGTTTACACTGATATAATAGGGGAGCTTATGCTGGTAACAGAAGGAAAGGTTAAATTTAAGGCTGGAGATGGTGGTGACGGAAAAGTATCGTTTTATAAAAACAGAAAGGGTCCGGATGGTGGAAATGGTGGAAATGGTGGAAGTATTTATGTCACGGGAACTTCAGATATTTACGCTCTTTCTAATCTTTTTAAAAAAACCGAGATCGAAGCGGAAAATGGACAGCCAGGGATGTCGAGTAAAAAAGCCGGAAAGTTAGCTGACGATATGGAAGTAAAGGTTCCTTTTGGGACAGTAATTACTGACAAAACTTCCGGAGAGACATTTGATATTACCGAAAAAGATGACCGAGTTTTGCTTTGTAGAGGTGGGGAGGGGGGCAAGGGTAATTGGGAATATCGCTCTTCAAAAAACACAACTCCGATGTATGCCGAAAAAGGGCTAAAAGGTCAGAAAAGAGATTTACATATCAATCTTAAACTCATTGCGGATGTCGGGCTAATCGGTTTGCCGAACGCTGGCAAGAGCAGTTTGCTAAAAGAACTTACGAATGCTAGTCCAAAGATCGGAAATTATCCCTTTACCACACTTGAGCCGAACCTGGGTGAGTTGGGAGGCAAAATTATTGCAGATATTCCAGGTCTTATAAAAGGCGCTTCCGAGGGAAAAGGTCTGGGAATTAAATTCCTAAAACATGTCGAGAGGGTGTCAGTTTTGTTTCATTGTCTTTCTTGTGAACTAAAAGATCCCGAGAAAAGTTATAAACAGATCAGAAATGAGTTAAAAGAGTACAATCCAAAACTATTAAAAATTCCGGAAATAATTCTTTTAACTAAAACAGATCTGGTATCGGAAGAAGAGGTCAAGTCAGTTTTGGAAGTTTTGAAAAAACTGAAAAAGAAAATATTGCCCGTATCTATTCATGATTGGGATAGTTTGGAAAAACTAAAAATCCTAATATCAAAATCTTCTGTTTAGGTAAAGTGTGAGGTTATGCAATAGTCAGTGGATTTTTTTATTGAGAAATGTTGACAGAGTTAATCTATTTAATGACTAATTAATCAGGATTTCATTTTTCATTATAATGCTTTACAATCTCTCTCTTACAATTTGTACAAATGTATTTTTCTGGTTCGGCCGTGTACTGATCAGTGATATGTAAAGCGGCAACAGTATAAAGTATTTTATCCAGAAGAGAGAAATCTCTAAAGGTTTTAATTTTCATAGGATAGTTACATTTTGGACAGTTTTTCATATTATTTATAAATTCTTATTCCTATTCACAATAATATGATTCTATTTGATTAAAAACACCACTCATTTTCAACAATTCCATTATTAATTTCTCTCATACAACCAGTGACTGTTTCTTGCCATTGATAACATTGTCCACTTGCTGAAATTCCTCTTTCTGCTTCTTCACTTGCTTGGCAATAACTTTCGCATTGAGAAGAATCCGTGCACGACTTTCCTCCGTCAGCAGTGGATAGATTACAGAAATAGCGATTTTCAGGACTGTCTACTAGTTGCCATTTTCCTCCCAATTTTTCACAAGAGTTTTTATCTTGAGGGGTACTAGTTGTATTAGAGGTTGGTGTTACTGAAGTTGGTGAATGTTTACTTTGTTTCTGGACTGTTTTATTAAAAAGAAATCGATATCCAAAGATTCCGAGTACGGAAAGAATAACTAAAAATAGAATAAAAACATTGCTTTTCTTCATTTACTTATTATATCAATATAATTAAGTTTGCTGTCCAGCATTATTTTATTTCGAACGAGAAAATGATGCAATTTTTAACTAACGTACATGAACTTAAAAAAGTAGGTCTGGATTACAAAGATTTAACAACTAGTTGAAAATATTCCACTTCTTTGTATATTTAAGAATTCAAACTATACCTTGAAGTAGAGCATTGTATTTTGTCTAATCTCATTACCCAACATCCACCTCTACATTCTTTTCTGTGTTTACATTTTCTACATTTTGAATCTCTGAGATAATACAACTCTCTATATTTTTTAAAACCTTTTTCCCATATTTCAGAAAAATTGTTTTCCAAAATATTACCTTCTTGAAAACTATCTATATCTGGCTGTTCAGGACAACCTCTTACTATTCCATTGGTGCCGATACAACAGGAAAGAAAGCCGACAGGACAGAAAAATGGTTCACTTCTTACGCTACTATCATATTTTCCCAAGTATCCAAGGTTTTCTCCAAATTCTATTCTAGGTTTACCTCTGTATCTTTTTTTATATTTATTAGTGAGATTTAATAGTCTTAGAAACTCTTTTCGGTCTAAATAGAGACTTTTATCAGTTGAAATTTTCCCTATTGGCATAACCGAAATTATCTTCCAGATATCTACATGAAGCTTTTTTACTAAAGAAGCTAAATTCTGAAAATCATTCAAATTAAGAGGATTAAAAACTGATGATACTGTAATTTGTTTACAAGAATATTTTCTCAAGAGTTTGATTGTATTAACTGCCTTTTGAAAGGCCAGCGGATTACCTCTGATATTATTATGGATACTTTCCGTCCCATCAAGGCTGACTTGAACGGAATCAAAAACTTCAGCTATTTTTTTACAATTTTTGTTATTAACTAAGAACCCGTTTGTTGCTAGACCAGTTTTCAGACCATTTGACTTTGCATAAGAAAATATTTCTATAAGATCTTTTCTTATTAGTGGTTCACCTCCGGTGACTGTGAAATATTCAACTTTATAATCTACCAATTCTTTAATTAATTTTTTAACTTGTTTGGTGGATAGCTCTGTGTGGTATGTTTTGTTTTTGGCCCCGCAATGTTTACAGTCAAGATTACACCTTCTAGTACAGTCCCATATCACGTACTTTGGTGGCAGAATACTGCCTTTTTTATAACTAAACAAAAAACTTTTATAGAATAATTGAAGTCGTACCTTAGAAAAATAATAGTGGTGATTGATCATTTAACATCTAGAATAACACATCTTATGTGAATGGTTTTATATTTATACTTCAGGTAGTTTATTTCTTAAATATTTTATCCACAATAAACTTAATTGTGAGAAATATACCAAAAGCAATAAAGATTGTAATGCCAATTGCAATGATTGGAGAGTTTCGAATTATATCTAAAAAAAAGTCGTATGGAGATTTTGGCCTCAATACTTCTGGCGGTCCGTAGATAACCGTTGATTGTATTCCTTTGCTCGTTACTTCAGCCAATTTTGTCGAAATGACAGAAGGAAGATTGTTTGAAAACTTAGCAATATTATTCATTTTTCTCTATATAAAGTTAACACTTAATAATTAGAAGTACAATATTTAGCGAGATATTAATTACTATGGGTAGTTTGCTGCCCACCGTTTTTTCATTTCGAACGAGAAAATGATGCAATTTTTGATCGCCATGAAGGAGTTTCAGAAAGTAAAGCTAAGATTCAACAAATCCTTTTTTCTATCTGCCTTAGTTAATTAATGTTTAGTCATTTTAATAAGTTTATTTGGATTCATCTTGGGTTTTTTCATTCGGAAACGCATTGTGTTTTATTCACATTGATACTGATAAGGTAGAAAAAATATAAAGTTGAGTATATAGATTAATCAAAAAAAGGAAGCTCGTCTAATAAAGTGGGATTATCATTTGCTAATCTGATCCAAAGCTCTCTATCACTCTTGTTCATAGCCATAAAGCGTAGATCATCACTTCCTTCTTCAATAAAATTTACCACGAACCCCCTTCTCCCAGCTTTTTCATAAGCACTTTGAGCTTTTTGCTCGGTTAATTTGTTGTGATCTCTCTCAGACATTTTATTATTGTATATCGTAATTGATAAATTTTACTGTATTAATTGATAATCCCTTTTCCTCAACAGCAACATTATACACCAACTGCATATCCGGATGCACTAGTTCATCTGACCCTAGATGTAAAAATTGTTCTCTTTTGAACCACTTACCTTCTTTTATACTAGGGTCAGTTTTTTTGTTTACGTTCCCAGTAATTCTGGCTTCAAAAACTATATAGACCCATGAACTGTTGCCTTTTTTGCACTTATAGCATCCAAGCATGGAAATTATATCAGCTTGGTAACCTGTTTCTTCTTTTGTTTCTCTTTTTGCTGCTTCAATCAAATCCTCATCACCGTCTATTGAGCCTCCTGGGAGATTCCATCTGTTTCTACTGATCGCATTTTTATCATCTTCTTTGATAAGGAATATCCTATCGTTATGATCAAGTAATACCATTCCAACAAATGAGTCTATATGTTTATCCTTACTTTTCATATATTACGTCTGTCTTGATAGATATTTCTTATATGATATGTCTTTTTCTGCAATTTTATCTATAGATTCTTGAATAACCTCGGTTTTAGACTTTTTGTAGTTAAAAGATGCCCAATTTATATAATTATCTTCTGAAATAGTCAGTGCAAGATTAAATCTTTTCACAGGTTTATCATCAAATTTACTAAAGAAATTTGACAGTATTTTCTTTATCTCTGATAAGTTCTTATATTCATTAACGCTTAGTTTTTCCGACTCTGATCCTTCAATAAACAACTTCTCTAATTCTTTGTTCTTATTCTTATGACGAAGTACAAGAACTGGCTTTTCTTTTTGTAAAGCGTATGTAATCTGATGTCCAATAGACATGCTTTTGATGCTGGTGTCTACAATAACCACATCAGCTATTAGTATTGCACTCATTACGTCTTTATAGCGTGCGGGGGATGGGATATCGGGAATATCTCTGTGCGCCACATTGATTGCGTAATCTATCCAATCACGATCTATTGAGTGCCCTTGTGCAATTATTTGATCCCTTATTTCCCTGTAATACTGCGCGTTTTTATCTATTGATCGAGTTGAACAAGTAAAAAATACCTTCATTTATATATTTTACCATTTAACGAAATAAACACAAATGTGCATATAAGTACACATTTGTGTTATAATTCCATTGTGTATCTAACAATTTGTAACTATGTACAAATTAATTAAACCTTTTGGCTACCACATTGAAGCTAATTCAATTGGAGAAGCTTGGTTAGACATAGTTGATGCAATTATTAGTAATGGAGATAAAACTTTCGATGAGGGAAGGGAAAGGCTCTGTTTGCAAAACGTGAGGATACACATAGACTCTCCTCAATTACCGGATAAACTCCTTGGTAAATATGCTAACAAGAAAAATATTGATGATATTGTTTATTTAACCTTCAAGGGCGAAAAGATGTACGACTTCGATGTTAAACCGAGTTTTAGCCCTGGGGCAAAAAGTTATTACGCAAGGCTAAAAGAAGGTCAAATGGTGGAATTTGTTGTCGAAAGACTAGCTAAAATTCCGGAAAGTAAAAAAGCAGTAATTAGCTTTATCCATTGGAATGATTATAAATCAGTGCTTGCAAATCCATATGATGATTATTTACCTTGCATTGTTTCAATTCAATTTAGGCTAATTCCGATGAATGGTGGTTATCAGATGACTGTGGTTTTCAATTCCAGATCTATTGATGCTTATCAAAAAAGTAATGGAAATATGACAGCAATAGTAATGCTGGCTAATGATATTTGCACGAAACTGACAAAGAGACTGGGTAAAGAAGTAACCCTAAAAACTGTTGATGGACTGATTACAGATGCACACATATATATAGAGTGTTACGAAGACGCTCAAAATCTTGTCACTAGTTTTCAAAAAGGTGAAACATTTGAAAAAGAGAGTGGACTGTCAAACGCAGTTATCTAAATAAATTATGGGTACAAAACAAGTAATTGAAAGAAGAGGAAAGCCAAAGAGAGTTTACAGTCGCCATGAAGAAGATCCACGCCTTCTTCAAATGACAAATACAATGCTTAAATACAGGCGTGGGTATATCACAAGAGTACCTAAAGAAGAATCAGTAGTAATGGCGATGTCGGGAGGATTAGATTCCTCAGTAACAGTAGATATAGTCATTCCGGAATGGAATGTGACAATATATCCGTTGTTTGTAAGAAGAAGTGCAAGAGCAACTAAATATGAAGAAGAAGCAGCAAGATATTTCGTTGATTTTTATGACCAACGATATCCTGGGAAAATCAAACCATTGGAAGTTGTCGAAACAGAAGTTCCACCCTTGCAGTTTAAGAAATATCCCGAGGTAGATCGGCTCCAAAGGTTGGGTCATCCGCACAGAAACTCAATGCTTCAAGCGCTTTGTGTACAGTATGGACAGAAATTAAGGGCAACTAAGGCACCGGATCTATCTACTGTTTTGACTTCTACGGTCGAAGATGATTCTTTTCCTCATTCGTCTCTTTTAGCACTAAGAACTATGACTCTTCTAACGTGTGAGGATACTGGTGATTGGAATTGGCAAGTTATTTCACCTTTAATTGACACAGAGTTCAAAGGCAGACCAATATATAAGAAAGATTTGATTAAACACGCGGTTAAAAACGGTATCCCGCTGGAAAAAACAAGAACTTGTATCGAAGGCGGTGAGCCTGATGGTACTTGTGCAGAATGCGCTTGCAGACTTCGGGCTTTTAAAAAGGCTGGTGTTAAAGACCCTATAATTTACAAATAACGATATGTCTTTCATAAGAGTTGGTGGCCCAAAAGGAGTTGGAAAATCTACAATAATTAAAGAGATTGTTGGTGCATCAGAGAGGTTGGGACTTCCCGTACAAAAAGTTAAAGGAGGAGATCATCTATTAGACATTTTGGGGGTATCTTCTTATGACGAGCTAAGAATGTTGCCTGAAGAAGTAAGAGAAGCAGCAAGACCAGAGATGTACAGAAGAATGTACGAAGAAGATAGAGGAGACCCAGATACTATAAGGCTTAGAGATGCCCATTATGTTATGTGGGGGAAAAATAATGATGGTATTGTTTGTCCGACTCAACCGGAAGATAAAGAACAAATGTTAGCTATGGTTTGTCTAACTGCTCCACTCGATGTGATTTATCAAAGGAGAGTATTTGATGGTAGAGAAGATCGTCATTTTGATGAAAATTTAATTAAGATTGAAATTGAAACCGAATTGGAAATTGCCAGATGTCAATCAAGGGAGATAGGTTGCCCGCTTGTAGTAATAGAAAACACTGGAAATATTCAAGAAAGCTGTGCTAGTTTGGTGAGAGAAACTATGGGAGGATTACCATATCAGCAAGAATTGTTGAGAGAGTTTGAGGTAAGACCAATAGTAAGAGAGTCGGAATTAGGATCTATGGGAAGAGAAAGATTGTTATAAACCCTTTATCTGCTACTTAAATATTTTGCCAGCTGGTCGTAGCGATCATTTGCCCATAACTTTAGGGTTTCCTCTTTTGATAATTGCGCTATTGTTTTGCTAAAACCATTTGGAATAAATAATGAGTCAACCATGTTTCCGTTATCTCCTGCAGGTTTTTCTGTCAGTTCACCGTATGTTATGGTAGTAAAACAAATTGCCTCTTTTCCTGGTTCGCAATAGCCAAGAGCGTCAATAAAATAAGCTTTTAAATCATTACGATCTTTATAAAGCGATGAAAATTGTTCTGCTGATAGCCATTTATTGATATATTTGACAAATGGTCCTGGAAAACCATTCAACACATCTATACCCATACCAAAATCACCCTTAATAACGGTTTTTCCAGTTTCCTCAGCAGCGTATTTTACCGAATATTTGGCAACTTCTTCTGTTTCAGAAGATTGGATTTCTGGAGTATCCATATCAAGTTGTTCCACGTCAATTTTGTATTTTGCCAGAGCGAACTTGGCTATTTCTACTTTTTTTGGATTTCCGGTTACTAGATATATTTTCATAAGATAACTTTTCTATTGTACTTCATAAGAGGTTTTGTCTTCAACTTTTGCGATTTTAAAAGCCTCTTTTCTTCTGGTGCAAGTCAAACATACTCCGCAATGCATGGGTTTTTCTGAGTAACAAGAACGTGTTTTGTCTAGAGGGATGTTGTTTTTCGAACACCACCTTATCATTTCTGTTTTACCATAGTCTTCACTAAGTAAAGGATCCATGTTAGGAGATGTAACTTGCCAATCCCATTCTCCCAAATTTTCGCAAACATTGACTGTGTTAGCTCTTAACGAAGTCAATGTTGAATGGGGAAAGGGGTCATCAGGTACCTGTGCGCAAAAGACAGTTTTAATTTCACACTTTTTTGAGAATAAACTTATTGCATATTGAACCCCCAGCATTTGCAGGATTGTGTTTCTTAGTGGATGGCCGTGTTTTTTTGTATAGAGTTTTAGGGATTCTTTTATGTGGGATGGAGGAACGTCTGTCTCCAGTTCAAAATAATCATGATAGAGATCGGGATGTTCTTTTTTGAAAAATTCATTAAAGAAAATTACCGATTTACGTTCATACTCTAGGTTTGTTTGACCTCGGTTCACGAAGAGCGGAAAAAGCTCTATTTTTTTCTCTGACAGCAAACGCGCAATCGTTGATGTTGAGTCCATACCTCCTGAAAAAATAAAAACTGCCTTTTGTGGCCAATGACTAACCCAACCCCTTTTTGTAACAAGTATATTTTCGTATGCTCTTTGTGTGTCAATAACTTTTGTTCTCATAACCTTTTTGCTTACTCTTGGTAATTGATGTTTTTCTCACCTTCAAGAAATCTTTTTGCAATATAAACCATTCTCCTATGATAATTATCCCAATTCAAAGGAAACGATTCTTTTGAAATCTCAATTGTAAATTTATTGCCAGAATGCGAAATGCCAACTACATTGAATTTATAGTTTACATGGTTATTATACATTTTTATTAACTCAGACAATGGTATTGCACAAATTGCTGCAACTTCAACCGGTTCAAGAACAAAGTTCTTTAAGGGTGTATTATCTTTTACAATGAAGATGTCTACAACATTCTGTCGTATGTGTACCCCATTATTCTCAAGCCCTACGTATAATCTTTTGCCTATATAAGTAAGATTGTCTTGGGAATATTCTCGACCAATTTCTTCTTTTACTTCTCTGAGAAGTCCGTCTACACCCTCGCCTGCCTGATAGTGTCCTCCCGCGACAACTCCTACCTTTCCTGGTTCCCAGGATTTTCTGGCACTCTTTTGATGATACAAGATTGCTGGGTTTGGCAGATCTTGTAAAATCCATAAATTACCTACTCCAACCCATTCATGATCTCTTAAAGCTTCCGCTCTTGTTTTTATTACACCAGATTTTTTGAAATCCGGTGGTAGTAATATATCTACTTTTTCGTGTTTGACACTATCCATATGAAAGAATTTTACCACTTAGAGAAGAAACTAACATTTATCATTGCCCCCTTCTGCGTAGTTCTCTTGTTTTTGGTGTAACTTTTTGATTAGTTCTTTGTTCGAATCTTCTTACGTCAACTGCTGTATATATATTTCCATCCTCGCGAGTTTCCGTCAGAAGATCAAACTTGATGTGCATACCAGGTGCTAGAAATTCTGGAGGTTCGGTTATTCTCGCGGTATGGACTGTGGGTAAATAAGTTGTAGTTCTCCAGTTGCTACCATCTTTTAAAACGTTACCATCCAACCCTGGTGTACGGAATTGATTTTCTTCAGTCACGATGAAATTATAGCAAATAATTTCAGTGGTATCCGATTTAATAAAATAATTAGTTAGTCTATTAAATTATGAACTATTTGAATATTTGTGGAAATTTTATATTTTTTTCAACAACACGGTTATAAAGATATTTTCAATTTTGCTGCCCAGCAGGGTATACTACACTAAAGCTACGTACTACCTTGGAATTCTGCCGGTTTCAAAATCCTTCTTCAAGGCTACAGA
>JAFGPD010000003.1 GCA_016926185.1 Candidatus Woesebacteria bacterium
GGCAATTCACTTTCATTTACTATCACAGGTTCAGGGACAAGAGTAGCTGAATCCTACGATGGAGAATCTCAGAATGCTCCTCTTCTTTTCATTGAGTATTCAAGTGGCTCTCAAACCACTCCAACTCCCTCTCAATGCACTCAATCAAACGGTGATGCCAATGGTGACGGAAGAGCAGCGCTATATGACTATGCTGTATGGGCAAACTACTTTGCTCCATTTGTAAGAAATTATGGAGGCCCAACTGTAGGAGACTTTAACTGTGATAATTATGTTGATATATCAGATTATGCCAGTTGGGCTAATTACTTCACTCCGATCTAAGTATCGTTAATTTATCATTCATCAAATTCAGTGAAATTATGCCATATTTCGCATCCAATTAAGTGTTTTTTGCCTAATAAATTGTGGCAGAGTAAAATAGCCTTATGGCACTGAGTATAGGAATAGTTGGTCTGCCTAATGTTGGTAAATCAACACTTTTCAATGCGCTTTTGAAAAAGCAGCAGGCTTACGTGGCCAACTTTCCGTTTGCCACGATAGAGCCCAATATTGGAATTGTTCCAGTTCCTGATGAGCGTTTGAAAAAACTTTCCGAGGTAGTGAAAGAGTCGGAGAAATTAAATAGTCTACCGCCTGAAGTTCCTGCAACAGTTGAGTTTGTGGATATTGCAGGGCTCATCGCGGGTGCACATAAGGGAGAAGGGTTAGGTAATAAGTTCTTGTCTCACATAAGAGAGGTAGATGCGATTTTGCACGTAGTCAGAAATTTTCGCGATGAGAATATAATTAAAGAAGGAGCAGTTGATCCCCAGTCAGACTTTGAAGTTATTGAAACAGAGCTGATGATGGCTGACCTTCAGACATTGGAAAAGCAGAAAGAACCTAACAGAGTTGCTGCAAAAAAAGAAGAATTGGAAAGATGGGAGGGAGTTGAGCAGTTTATGTCATCGATAGCAGAAGGAAAACCTGTTAGAAAAGCATTGGATGAAAAAAACTATATTATTGCCAAAGAATTGGGTCTTTTGACAGCAAAGCCTATAATGATTGTTCTGAATTCTGACGAAGAAGACCTGAAAGATGGCTCAAATCTTGAAAATGAATTTGCAGAAACGATCGGTGTCAAAGAAGATCAGGTAATTGTAGTTAATGCAAAATTGGAAGAGGATCTCGCGGGTTTATCATATGAGGATCAGCTCTCATATCTTAATGAGCTGGGTGTTGACAACAGCGGTCTTGAAAAAATTATTAAAAAGGCTTTCTCCACTTTAGGATTGATAACCTTTTTAACGGCAGGGGAGAAGGAGGTAAGAGCGTGGACCCTTCGAAGCGGTTCTACCGCTCTCAGGGCAAGCTCTGTGATCCATACAGATTTTGCAAAAAAGTTTATCAAAGCAGATGTTGTATGTTATATGGATTTCTTAGAACTTGGAGGTTGGAAAAATTCCAGGGACCAAGGAAACGTAAGGAGTGAAGGAAAAGATTATATAGTTAAAGACGGTGACGTGATCGAGTTTAAGATTGGGAGTTAGTTAATTCAAGTTTCCAGAGAATAATGGACTTACTAGTTAAAAGTTCAAGCTTTGCCTGATGCCATTGGTGAACAGGTTCGTGTTTACAACTAGTAAAGGAAGCAGAAAATATGAATCAATATTTTACAGCGAAGAGGATAAAAGGACTTTACTAAGTAAGAAAATGATGATAATAATTTTTTAAGAATATTTATTGTGATTGAGTTAGCTTTCGGAAATTGATATACTACCAACCGTATGCAAAATTATGAATTAACAGTTGTTCTGCCAGGAAAAGCGTCGGCAAACAAGAAGAAAAAAACAAAAGACTTTATTGAAGAACTTGTCAAAACTTTGGAAGGTAAGGTCAAAAAAAGTGATGAATGGGGAGTTATCGACCTTGCTTACCGAATAAAAAAATCTGAGAAAGGACTTTTTTTATATTTTAAGCTTGAAATGGAACCCACAAATGCAAAACAACTTGACGATAAATTAAGAATAGAGGAAGATATTATTAGATATTTATTAATTAAAAGCGATAAATAATAAATGGCACGTAGTCTTAATAAAGTCACATTGATCGGAAATCTTACAAGAGATCCGGAGCTTAGATATACTCCTTCCGGTACTGCGGTATGTTCATTTGGACTTGCAACAAATAGATCATGGTCCACCGAGGGAGAGAAAAAGGAAGATGTGGAATTCCATAGAATTGTAGCTTGGCAGAAATTGGCAGAACTTTGTGCACAGCTTTTGGGTAAAGGGAGAAAAGTATATGTTGAAGGACGTTTGCAGACCAGACGATGGACAGGTCAGGATGAGATTGAACGACAAACCACAGAGATTGTGATCAATGAAATGATCATTTTGGATTCCAAGTACTCATCTTCTGATGATGGAGGAAGTGATTACAATGTTCCAGAGGAGGATTTTCCTGTTGATTTTGACGAAGAGGAGGAGGGAAAAGGCAAAAAACAAAAAGCAAAAAGTGCTGTAAAAGCTAGTACAAAAAAATCTGCCAATAAAACGAAAACTTCTAAAAAGAAAACAAAAAGTAAAAAAGATGAAGATGATGATGACATACCATTTTAAATAAATATGGCAAGAAAAAAAACAAGAAGAAGAAGGAAAAAGATTGAACCCGAGAATGAATTTTGCCCGTTTTGTCTAGATAATGATAAAGTACCAGATTATAAAGAGTATAAAAAACTTGAAAAAATTCTGACCGACAGAGCGAGAATTGTCAGCTCCGAGCGCTCGGGAGTGTGCACAAAACACCAAAGGAAACTGACAACACACATAAAAAGAGCAAGACATTTGGGGCTTCTTCCTTTTGCTCCAAAAGTATAAATTTTTTGTCATTTCCAAAATTTATCAATTTAGGTTAATATTTTATACATGCAAGAAAATGTAATTGCCCAAACGGAAATTAGAGTTAGAACTCCAAAAAGGAAATTCGGCAAGTATTTACTAAAGGTAACTAAGATAATATTTTCTCTTCTTATTATCATTAGTGTGTTTTTTGGAGGATATTATTTGGGAGTTAATGGATACGAAACAAAATATGATGATTCAGGAAATGTCACCATTGACAGGCAAAACCCGGAAAGCAGGGAAGATCTTGACTTTGGGCTTTTCTGGAGGGTTTGGGATACATTGGATGCTAGATATTTTGATTCAGAAATGCTTGATCCCAGGAAGATGGTTTATGGAGCCATCAAAGGAATGGTAGCATCAATTGGTGATCCTTATACTGCCTTTTTCCCGCCTAAGGAAAATAAGGTAGTGCAAGAAGATCTTCAGGGAGAGTTCGGGGGAGTTGGTATTCAGATAGGGTTCAAGGGCAGTCAATTGGCGGTAGTGGCACCTATTGAAGATTCACCTGCACACAAGGCGGGTATAGAGGCTGGGGATTATATTATGGGAATTAGGGATGAGAAAAAGGGAATAGATAGAAATACTGTGGGGATCACCATTCAAGAGGCAGTTCAGGATATTAGAGGAGAGATAGGAACTTCTGTGACATTAACACTTTTGAGAGAGGGAACAGATGATCCGATCATTGCAGATGTTGTTAGGGATACTATCGATGTCCCGAGCTTATCGCTTGAATTCATAGGAGAAGGGGAAAATATTGCCCATATTAGAGTTATCAAATTCTCACAGGAGTTGGTTGAAGAATGGGATGATGCGGTCGTTGAGATATTAAGTAAGCCCGATGTTGAGGGAATAATTGTGGATGTGAGAAATAATCCCGGGGGATACTTGGAACACGCGGTTGAGTTAGCTTCAGATTTTCTGGAAACAGGAGAGACAGCTGTTATTGAAGAGAGCGCAGGCAAGGCAAGAAAAGATTACAAAGTGGAGCGTATCGGAAGACTAAGGGATCGAGATGTAGTGGTTCTTATCAATGGCGGAAGTGCATCTGCTTCCGAGATCTTAGCAGGAGCATTGAGAGACATGAAAGAATATCCATTAGTTGGCAAAACTTCTTTTGGGAAAGGGACAATCCAGGAAAGCCAGCAGGTCAATGGTGGTGCAGGTTTGCATATCACTATTGCCAGATGGTTGACACCAAGTGAGTTTTGGGTCAATGAGGGAGGACTGGTTCCTGACTACGAAGTTGATAATGATCCAAACACATTTGAGGATAAGCAATTAGAGAAAGCAGTTGAACTGCTTTCTTAAAAAGCCGACAAGGATCATTTAGAAGATAATTATTCTCAGCAAATTATCAGGTTACAGTATTAGTATGGATTCGTTTTATAGTCTATGGATACAAAAAAAGCTCGTAAGAAATTAACGATCATTGCTTTGGTGTTTTTGTTTTTTGTAGCACTGACTAGCGGTGCAATTGCTGATAGATTTCTTTCGATTCCTGCGTTAGACAAGTTATTTCCTCAAAAAAGTGATACAGGCAGTGTAAGATCTCTCGATCAGAAAGTTGTCAGAGAAGAATCTGTTGTTATTGATATTGTTGAAAATGTCAGTCCGTCTGTGGTGACAGTCGCAATTGAAACACCAAGAAGGACAATTTTGGAATATCGTCCTTTTGGCGGAGGTTTTTCACAAAGATATGAAGGTGGGGAAGAGCAGGATATTGGCAGCGGTTTTATTGTTTCAGAAGACGGATTGATAATTACTAACAAACATGTTGTAGATAGTGAAGGTGCGATTTATAAAGTAATTACTCAAGATGACAAGGAATATGAGGTTGTGAAAATAAGTACTGATCCTAGTAATGATATTGCGATTCTTAAAATTGATGCAGACAATCTAGTACCAGTTGAGCTGGGAAGTTCTAAGGATTTAAAAGTCGGGCAATTTGTCATCGCAATAGGAACTGCACTAGGAGAATTTAGGCATACAGTGACCACGGGTGTTGTGTCGGGACTGGGAAGGGGAATAATTGCGGGATCTGTTTTTGAAGGTTATGTTGAGAGACTTGACGATGTGATACAGACTGATGCGGCAATTAATCCAGGCAACTCTGGGGGACCCCTTCTTAACTCGGCAGGCCAAGTAATAGGTATCAATGTGGCAACAGCCGGGGCTGAAAATATTGCTTTTGCAATTCCTATTGATGTTGTGAAAGATGGGCTCGATCATTTCAATAGAACCGGTAAATTTGTTTCCAAGCCTTTTCTCGGAGTTGAATACGACATGATCAGCGAGCGATCTGCTATTCTAAATGATGTTCCTGAAGGTGCGTACATTATTAATGTTGTGTCAGGATCACCGGCAGAGAACGCTGGTATTCAGGAGAAAGACATAATAACTGAAATGGATGGACAAAGAATTACAGAAGATTCAGGGGGTTTGGCTGATGTCATTGCTGAAAAAAAGCCGGGTGATAGGGTAGAGGTAAAGGTTTGGAGAAGAGATGGGGAGGATGGTGAAGAAATGATTCTTTATGCAACTTTGTCGGAATTCAGTGAGTAAATTAATAAAATAATACTAATCGACAGAAGGTAAAGGTAATTCCTGAGGAAGCGTTACTCCTTTTAATATTAATTCAGACATTACCTCCAATGATTTTTTGAAATATTCTCTTATTGAAGTATTAGTCAATATATATGCGAGAAGTTTTGGACTCAACTTTCCTTCAATAATGTAGTTTTCAACTTCTGGTATAACATCATCTCTGCCTTGGTTTACAAATTGTTGTAGTTGATCAATAACGCCTCCAGTTTGACCTCGGGACTGGAAAGGTAATCTAGCCAACGCTGCTGCTAAGAAGAAATCGTCAGATTTATTATATTTCTGACTCTTCCAATGACGATGAAATTGTGCAGGATTTTGATGATCAATCGAATGGGTAAGGACTTCACCGGCTACAATTGCTCTTTGAAATGAATCACCCGAGGTAGGTTTTGCCATACCAGCAGCTTCGCCGATTGCATAAATATGATTAAATCTAGGTTTACGTTGTGGCTGTGATCTTATACAACCGGAAAATATATGTTCAGGTTTACTGTTACGAATGTTTATTCCCTTATTTTGCTTTAAGAAATTAACTAATTCATTAAGTCTCGGTTTAGCCGAAAGAAGAAACTCTCTATGTAGATTTTTCGGTCCCCAAGCTGAATATGCAATGTCAACATGATTTTCTCGAATACTTGGGTTGGCCCATGAGGTCCCTCCACCTGGACCAAATACCAAAAGAAGGTCAGGATGTTCGAATTCTCCCAGGTAAATTCCTCCATAAACATATTCAACCAAGAAATTTTCTGCATCCTCTCCCTTTTTTGCTTTATCAATTACTCTTGATTCTATTCCGGTAGCATCTATTACCGCATCAAATGTTCTTACATCTTGATCAATTCTTACTTCTACACCATCCGGTGTATCAGTAAATTGTGCTGATTCTCTGAAAAGGGGAGCAGAGAAAGTGTGGACTTGAACATTTGTTTGTTGTTCTAAAGAAATCTCTAATTGTTCAAGTATTGTTGGATAATCAATCATGAAATATCTACCCGTTCCTGCTCTTACACGTACATCAGTACCTCCTGTTGTTAAAATCCTTATATTAGGTAGAGGGTAAATGTGTTCTTCTGGGAAAAATTCTACGTTTTGATCTTTTGTGGTCAATGCATCAGTTGTATATACCGAACGATCGACCCTTTGAAGATCAGGGTGATATAAATGCACTGAATAGCCTTTATTTGCCAGTTCTCTAGTTGATGATAAACCAGCCGGACCATTTCCGAAAACAGCAATCTCCTTTAATCCCATGTTACATATTATAACATCCTATAATTACATTTGATATATAAAATATTCTTAAAGTATACTACTCATAGTATTTTCTTTAATTGTAATTATCATAATTTTAATAATATTCAATAAGTATAAGAACAACATGCTAAAGAAATATATAGAACTTAGTATTAAGATAAAAGTGTGGAGAGACGGAGAGGAACGAATACTTTCAGCAACTTTGTCGGAATTCAGCGAATAATCCTTTAAAAAAACACGTTTTTATGAGTGATTTGTCGGAGGGTTATAATTCAATTTAACCCGATTTTATGTTCTTCGTATTAAAGTTTCCCACGCGTCCTGTCCATTTGCATGTCTTGCGTGCATTACTATAGTAGAAGGCACTTTCGGAGTATTTATATAAGTAAAAGATCTCATAGGAATTCCTTTTTCAGGATCTATGAGAGTAGTTTCTGTTCCATTTGGACCACTACGATAAAGTCGAACCTCTCGAGATTGAATCTCAATATTAGGGCCATTTTCCATTACCGTATTGTAGCACTTTGTATAGTATTTTAATAATTTTATAGCTAAACAAGCTTTTTTGATATTGCTGACGTCATTTTATCGATAACTACATTGAGATACTTAAAAAGATCATGCTCCTGCTATATTTTTCAAAGGAGAGTTACGGAAGGACATGCATGATTTATTTTATCTTTTTGCTCACTGTGGATAGTAATTTTTCCAGATCACCGTCCAAGATAGACTCTAAATTATAAAAGCTTTTATTTATCCTGTGATCTTTTATTTGATTTCGTGCGTAATTGTAGGTCCTGATCTTTTCAGATCTGTCTCCTGTTCCAATTGCGGAGCGATGTTCAGAAATTTTATTCTTTCTTTTTTCTTCTTCAATTTCCCAAAGTTTGGAACGAAGCAGGTCCATAGCTATTTGACGGTTTTGAATTTGATTTCTTTCCTGCTGTGAGGTTGTGGTTATACCTGTAGGTTTGTGGATTATCCTTACTGCGGTTGATACTTTATTGACATTTTGACCACCATGCCCGCCGGATCGGAAAAACTGGATATCAATATCATCATGACTTATTGAGACCTGCCCTTCAGATATCTCGGGTAGAACAGCAACTGTTGCTGTAGAAGTATGGATCCTGCCCCTTTTTTCTGTCGCTGGGATTCTTTGCACTCTGTGAACACCTGACTCATTCTTTAAAAGATCATAAGAACCCTCACCGACCATTAGGACTGTTTGTGTATCAATAGGGGAGATCTGCCAACCATTTTTTTCGGCATATCTCATATACATTCGCAGAAGATCTGTTGCCCAGATCTTGGCTTCGTCGCCGCCAGCTGCTGGTCTTATTTCTATGTAAGCTTTCTGTTTCATTTCATATGATCTTACTAAAAGTTACTTATGTAAGCCTTCTGGTTATTTATATTAATTTTAGCATCTATGATGCAATATGTAGTAAGGGATAGTAAATCCTTGCTACTTGATACATGCTACTAGCTACTTTTGTTAGAAGTTTTCTTTTTTGACTTATTAGCAGGTTTTGTCTTTGTAGACTTTGGCTCGTCCTCTTTTTTAGAAGATGACTTTTTGGATTTTTTGATCTGCTTTCTTATGTCTTCCAGAGATTCAGGTTTTGCCAGCTCTTCACGTATCCTTTTTTCTCTTTTGAGCTTTCTTTTTTCGCTCTTTTTAACGACTTTGTCTTTTGCCTTTTTCCTCTTTTCAATGAATGCTTCAACACGTCCAGCGGTGTCAACATATTTCATCTGGCCAGTGTAGAAAGGATGGCATTTGCTGCATACCTCAACCGCGATCTCAGGTATTGTTGAGCCTACGGTGAATTTGTTGCCACATGCGCAGCTCACCTTTGCTTCTGGATACCATTTAGGATGTATTTTCGCTTTCATAAGTTTATAAATGAATGTATTATAAGTATTATTTTGATTATTTCTAACTCTGGTATTATATCAGCTTCGTTATTTTGGTTCAATCTAAGTCTTTCTCTCTGCAATAATTAAACCTATGATAATAAGTCCAGCTCCTACTAAAAAGTGAAATGATAGATCTTCCTTTAACCAAAATATCGCCAGTGGAACCGTAAAAACAAGCTGAAGGTAGTTGAATAGCGTTGCTTCGGATACTTCAATAGAACGCTGTGCCCTGACATAAAGATAATATGCAATATTTCCCGATATTACGGCCATATACCATACACCAAGATGATACTTAAGGGGAAGACTGACAATAGTATTAATGAAACCGTTTATTCCAAGATCAATTGTCGCCAGCGGTAGAAATACCAATACACCTAGAATAAAGGCAAAATTAGTGAGATTCACTGACTTGACTTTTTTTCTGACAATTTTTTTAGATAAAAGTACTGAGCCGGCATCACTTAACAAATATAGTAGCAGCAAGATATTTCCAGTTAGACGTGAGCCATTCTTGCTAAGAAGCGGGAAGAGGGAATTGAGTATCGCTCCAGCCAAAACAATTGTTATGCCGACTTTCTCTCTCGAAGTTATCTTGTCATGAAAAAAAAGTGAAGCCCCTAATGTGACAACCATTGGCCCAATGACGCCAATTAGTGTCATGTCAAGGACAGTTGTTTTATCTAAACCAAAAAAAAGTATTCCCAAGGCAAGAGGGACTGCAAGCAGTCCGTATAGAAATACTTGCCAAAAATTAGCACGAAAATGCCGGAATTTTTTGCCCTTAATAAGTTTGAAAGAAAAGATCGAAATCGACAAAAAACCGGCAATCAGGAACCTATAAGCCAGAAATGGCAATGGATCAATACCTCCGAGGGTGAACTTGATGATCGGAGAAGCAGCCCCCCATAGGGCCGCAGTGATGATCAGGAAAATGTAGGCTTTTTTACGGTGACTAGTCATATATTTTAGTATATAGTAGCTTGTATTTAGTAGATAGGGTAGTTTACTTTATTCTGGCAAGAAGCGATTGCAGCGGAATATTCTCCTGTTTTTTTGAATTAAGGTCTTTCAATACTACTTCATCTTTCAATATTTCGTCTGGCCCTACTATTACAGCGTATGGAATATTTTTCTTATCAGCATACTTCAGCTGTTTTTGGAGTTTTGCTTTCGGGTCGGGATAGATCTCACAATTAATTTTCGCCTGACGAAGCATATTGAAAACTTTAAAAGAGAGATCAAGCTGTTTTTCAGAAAATATTGTTACTAGCACTTTGGAATTTGTTGTGAATTTCGGAACCAAACCTTCCTTTACTGCAGCATCCAGTGTTCGATCAAAGCCAATTGCAAAACCTGTTGCAGAAATGCTTTTACCTGAGATATCCTTGGTCAATTTATCGTATCTTTCGCCACCCAAAAGTGATCCTAACCCGCTTTCAGGTACAACGATCTCCCAAATAGGGCCTGTGGAATAAGAAAATGATCTTACAATTGTCGGTGTGAATTCAAAATATTCTTCAGAAAAACCAAGTTTTTTAAGATATTCGAAAATTTCTTCGATCATTTTGCTGGGTTTTAGACCCTTCATATTATTAAGATATTTTTCTGCATCGGCTTTTTTGATCCCTTTTTCCTGCATTTCTGTCAGCACTTTTTTTTCACCAATCTTATATAACTTATCAAGAGAGGAGAGTGCTTTGTAGGGAATATCTTTCAAAAGACCGCGATCGTTCACCAGAGCTTTGTATCTTTTAAACCCTAGCTCACGATAAATATCTAGGGATAAAGCAATGGTTTCCGCATCTGCGTAAGGGGATTCAACACCATAAATATCAGCGTCAGCTTGCAAAAATTCTCTATAACGACCCTTTTGCGGTTTTTCGGCTCTGTAAGCCATTTGTATTTGATACCTTTTAAAAGGAGTAGGCAATTCCTGCCAGTTATCTGATACAACTCTGGCAGCGGGAACTGTCTGGTCGTACCTAAGTGCTACTTTCCTTCCTCCGGGGTCTTCGAATTGATAAAAAAGCTTTTCGTCTTCGCCGATCTGGCCTTCAAAAAGTTCCAAGCTCTCAAGAGTTGGGGTTTCGATTGGATCATATCCCCATCTGGCGAAGACTTCTTCGATCTTATCCCTAAGCCATTTTCTCTGTAATGCCTCTTCGGGTAAAAAATCCCGAAAGCCTTTCAAAGTCTGAATTTTTTTAGTTTTAGCTTTTGATCCCATATACGGATTTTATAATATTTTTGTAAATTATTCACTTGTATAATGGGGGAACGTAGTTCAGCTTTCTTCAGTGATCTCTGAGTCAATTTCAATTGTTCTTATTGTCAAAACACCGTCGTCGTTAATAGAGACAGCGGTAACTCTCTGTCCTTCTTCGAACTCTATGATTTCCGGCCCTTTCCACCGGCGGGGAAAGGTCAGCTGAATTTCACCCCTTTTATTATCTTTGATAGTTATTTTTTTATTTTCAATTGAAACGACCTCTCCATTGTAAATGGCGCGTTCATTGGAATTTCCAGTTGATGTTATCAGTACTCTTAAACAGTTGAGGATTCTATTTTCATCAATAAATCCAACAGCAACTATTTGATCTCCAATGGCAACCTCTGAAAATTCCAATTCCTCGCTGTCTGCAACGTTTGCGTATGTTGTTTCATCGGGCGTTATCATTATCTGCTGAATTTCACCCTCGAGATTGCTAATTTGAATGTTTGTATCGGTTATATCAGTGATAGATCCGATGTATGCCTTCGGTTTGTTCATTGCTCTGTTGAGCTTTTCTTTTACTTTTTCTCTTATGGTGTCTGAGCTTCCAGTGGCTTCATCTTGGGCATATACATTTATAGGCAAAAATTTCAATACAGAAAAAAGTATCATAAAAGCAAAGAACAATTTATTTGTTAGTTTTTTTGATGATCTCATAAGTCAATTTCGGTTGTGTAAACGAGATAAATGGATTCTTCACCAACAGACTCATTTTCAAAAAATGAGTCAATAATTATTTTATTAAGTCCAGGATCAAGTTCTATCTTTTGAGAAAATTCTCCAGATGCATCTGAACGGATAACGAAGTCCTCATCTTCCGTCGAAATAACTACAATGCATCCGGGTTTTGTGATCCCTGTTATTGTGGTGGAGTCTTGTGAGAAAACATCATTTTGTTCTGGAGCAAGTATTGTAAGGCTATCAGGCAGATCACTTTCTGCTTCTTCGACATTTTCAGGTAAGCCCTGTTTTTCATTTGTTATGTCAGTTGCTGCTGGTTTTAGTGCCAGATTTGCACGTCTTATCCCGTATGTAAAAATACCGCCAAATATTATTCCTACTACAATCGCAACAATAACTTCTTTTCTCATATTTTAAGAAAAACTAACAGTCCAGCCATACGGTCATGCTTAATATATGTAAAAGGTATATCTATGTCAAGCTTTGACCGATTAGGGTATTGTCATTTTAACATCACTTTGTTACGATGATTCCAATTGAATTTATAAAATCTATGGATATCTGGTATTTAGGTCATTCATCATTTCGATTAAAAGGCAAAACTGCAACCGTTGTTACTGATCCATTCGATCCCAAAATGGTCGGGATGGACTTCCCAAAGGTTGAGGCTGATATTGTGACTGTTTCTCATGATCATAGAGACCATAATCAGTCAGATCAAGTAAAAGGAGTAAAAAAGGTCATTAAGGGTCCGGGGGAGTATGAGATAAACGGTGTATCGATCGTTGGAATAAAGACCTACCATGATAGTGAAAAAGGTGAAAAAAGAGGTAAAAATACTATTTACGTTTTTGAGATAGATGATCTGAGACTTGCGCACTTGGGGGATCTTGGCACTAAGCTAAGTGAAAAACAGATAGAATCCATGGGAGAGATCGATGTTTTGTTCATTCCTATTGGTGGCGAGTATACTATTAACGCACAAGTTGCTGCACAAGTTGCACGTGATATTGAACCGGTGATCATTGTCCCAATGCATTACATGCAGAAAGGTCTGAAAAAGGATACTTTCGCAAAACTTACAGACGAAAAACCTTTTATTAATGACCTCGGTTTGCCAGTTGAAAATGAGAAAAGATTGAATATCAGAAAGTTAAGTCTTGGCGAAGAACAAAAGATAGTGATAATGGAGAGAAAGTGACTTCTTGTTTTTCGTCTTTTATCTGCCCACATGTAAAAAGTTATTTTTCTAGATCATTATGCCGGACCAGTTACAAGTAAGAATCCCGCCGCACAGTAAGGACGCTGAAGAATCGGTTCTTGGTGCAATTCTTCTGGATAAAGATGCTGTGATAGCAGTTGCAGAATTTTTGGCACCTGATGATTTCTATGACGATAGATTGAAAGAGATCTATATTAGTGCATTGAAGCTTTATGAGGACAGAACTCCGATAGATGTGCTGACGGTGAGCGAAAAGCTTAAAAAGAGGAAAGCTCTCAAAAAAATTGGTGGATCGAGTTACCTGGCAGATCTTGTTAATAAAGTCCCGACGGCAGCTCATGTTGAGCATTATGGAAAGATCGTGAAAGACGCAGCAATAAAACGCTCTTTAATGGTTGCTGCAACAAAGTTGGTAGAGCTTTCGATGGACGATACTCTTTCGGCAAATAATTTGCTTGACAAAGCTGAGTCTGAAGTGTTTTCTATTACACAAGATCATTTAACGGGAGCGTTCACTCCGGTTAAGGATGCATTGGCGGAAAGTTTTGACAGATTGGACGAGCTTCACAAACAGGCTGGGGGATTAAGGGGGGTTCCAACCGGATATAAGGACCTTGATGATACATTGGCGGGTTTTCAGCGATCTAATCTCATAATTTTAGCGGCACGTCCGGGAATGGGTAAGACGGCATTTGCCTTAAATATTGCACGCAATATCGCAGTTGATAAAAAGATTCCAGTCGGGATCTTTTCACTGGAGATGAGCAAGGAAGAGCTGGTTGACAGACTTCTGGTCGATCAGGCAGATATTGATGCATGGAAGTTAAAGACAGGTAATTTGTCAGAGAGTGATTTCACAAAATTAAGTAACGCAATGGGAGTACTTGCAGAAGCTCCATTTTATATCGAAGATACTCCAGGACTTTCTATTTTGGAGATGAGGACAAAAGCAAGAAGACTGCAGGTTGATACTGGAGTTCAACTTATATTGGTTGATTACTTACAGCTTGCAAAATCAAGGAATTTGGAAAATAGGGTACAGGAGGTTAGCGAGATATCTCAGGGTCTTAAAAACCTTGCCAGAGAGCTTAAGATACCTGTTTTGGCACTTTCCCAGTTATCACGGGCTGTTGAACAGCGTGGTACCAAAAGACCGCAGCTGGCCGATCTGAGGGAGTCGGGGAGTATTGAACAGGATGCTGATGTGGTGATGTTTTTGTGGAGGGAAGACGATGAAAAATTTGAGGAGATGAAGCTGGATATTTCCAAGCATAGAAATGGCCAGCTTCGCTCAATTGACCTGAAGTTCAGAGGCGACAGGATAAAGTTCTACGGAGTAGAGAAGAAAAGAAAGGATTAAAGGAAATTTTTACTGAACGACTTCATTTACTACTGATATAATTATTAGTAGATGGTAACAGACGTGTCCCTATTTCAAATACTGCTAGGCTTTGGTTTTTTTGGATTGATCTCATTAATGCTACAAAGGAGAGGTGTTAATTATCGAGATAGGGTACCCTTACTGGCAGTTTATAACTTCATCACTTCATTTATTCTGATTGTTCTATATCGAAACTTGATAAGTAATTATGTTGTAACACCAGGTATTTTTGAATTTATATTGCTGGTGATAACAATTATAGTTTTCTTCTTACTTGGCAATATTATCAATAAGAGATTCCCAATTTCCAAGGTAACAAAATTGAAGTATAAGCATACCTACGTTTTTGATTTCGACAATGAATATATGATTACAAAAATATCAGATGTGTTTTTCCAACAGTCTCTTGTTTTTGTTTTAATTTCATACCTGCTTAGTAAGAACTTACATGTAGTAACAATAATCTTTATCTTTTCAATAATATTTGTATCAATTCATATTGTACTAATACTTTTTATGGGAAATATTGCTTGGTCACATGTATTGTTATCTTTTTTTCCATCTATCATATTTGCATTTCTTATACTGAATTTCCGGTACGGGTATTTATATGCGTATTGTTTGCACCTTTTGAGTTATTTGCTTTTCAGGTCACTAATATGGAGAAAGTTTCGCTCAAAAATATAAAAATATTTTATCATCAGTATCAAACATGAGCTAATTAAAGCAATGACTTATACTAAGGGAGAGACTCGCTTGGTCGTTCTACTCTTCAGCATAGACTTCTTGTCTCTAAATGAATTACAAGGCTCATATTATTCAAAAATAAATTAAATGTGCTTGTGCTGAGTAAAGTGAAGTGCCGAGGGAGGGACTCGAACCCTCACGAAGTGTTA
>JAFGPD010000014.1 GCA_016926185.1 Candidatus Woesebacteria bacterium
ATAAGACGCCTTGGTCAGTGACATGGGTAACACATTCAAGTTTTAGACATTTTAACAGATTCTAAGAATTTGTCAGGAGTTAAGAACTTTAAGCTGCCATGTGGACGAACGGAGTTGTAAACTTTTTGCCATTCTTTAAGGGTGCTATTAAAGTTTTCTAGCCCGATCGGAATGTAGTATATTTCATAGAATTCCTTTTGATCGATGCAGTGAGAGCTTTCAACGAAAGCGTTTTGGTTTGGAGAATCTGGAGTTGTCCAATAATGAGCTATTGCCTGTTTTTTACATTCCTCATCAAACTCAGCCATAAATTCTGAACCATTGTCAGTAAGTATGGTCTTTATTTTGAAAGGCATTTCTTTCAGAACAGTTAGCAAGAAATCTCTGCCACAAAATGCTGTTTTTCTTCCATAGCCTTTGAGAATTCTCTTTCTGGAATAACAATCAATAGCAGTAAATTGAATATACTTGCCTGCGCCCGGGATATTGACCTCTTTGGTGTCCATTTGGACAAGATTGCCCGGGCGCAGGATACTTATTTCCACGTTCTTAATGCGTATTTTATTGATATTACGCCTTCGGGCTCTCTTTCTTTTTTTAGCTATTTTGCGGTCTATCAAGCCTCTTTTTTTCAAGATATACCCCACGGATCCATCAGATATTTTTCCTCCATTTTGCCTGATAATCGTACCTATTTTGTATTTAGACCAGGTAGGATGTTCTGTCCGGACCTGTTTCACTAGTGAGCCATACTCAAAGAACAGTTTAGATGCTTTATATTTGCGAGGTTTTTTTGATCTATCCTCAAGACTTTGCAGGTAACGTGGATTAAATCTTTTCAGCCATTTATAGAACGTTTTTCTGCTTATACCAAAGTATCTACAGGTTAAGCTGGCATCCCTTTCGTGAGATTTATAGAAATCAATCCATTTCAGCCTTTGTTTTGCCACCTTAGATAGGTTTATTGCAGGTAAAATAAACTCTAAAGATAAGTTCTTTCTGATGGTATAACCACCGTTTATTAAGCCATATGTTTGAACCACATTGATACCCTCCTTTAAGTTTTATCTTAACTTAAAGTGTTACCTATGTGTTCTGACCTAGAGGTAAGAGTAGTGATTGGTGATTCGTGAATAGTGAATGGTCTTATTTTTGAATAATATCAACTCTATTCACGATTAACGAGCTTCGATTCACTAAAATACTTAGTGACTTTATTAATAGATATGCTAGAATTTATGCCCTTTCTCAGAAGGAGTATTAATAATGAAAAAAGTGTTAGGCGCTATTTTAATATTGGTGGTCTTAAGCTTAAATTGTATTGCTGCAGAATATAACGTTCCGGCACGCCAAGTTATTGGCTATTGTCCGGTAAAAACCGCGCATGCTAAAGGTGTCCACAATGAAAGAACCTATTACTTTTGCTGTGAAGGATGCAAAGCTAAGTTCATGCAGGATCCTGAGAAGTACCTACGAAATTAAATCCCCTATTCTCTCTAAGTATTGAGCACTATTTGGGAATGTGACCGCAAGTTACGCTCTTCTCTACCCAGTTGTTGGTTATAAAGCCTGGTCTCTATTACTCTATAAAGAACAAATTCCCTGAAAAGTGATGATTATTTCATGCAAAAAAAGACGAAAAAGTGCCAATTTTAGGGGGTACAGATGTATTTATAGCTATTTTTTAGGCATGTTACATGCAAAATAAAAAGGTGCCAATATAATGCATTTATAGGGGCTGTAAGTGCAATAAAATGCAGGATATTTTGATCTTTCTAAACAAGCCAGATCGCAAAAAATATGTTATGACCGAATAAAAAAATATTTTGTTAAGAATATTTGTAGAAAAATCTATGATCGTGTAGGTGGCCGACCGTATATTTTATCTGACAAATTGGTTTGCTGATCCATAAATGACAATGTTTTATGGAAAATACAGTCGTAAGTTTAAAAATGAACAGGCACTTAACGCATTTTGATAAAATAATAGAATTTGGAGTTGTTAAATAGAAAAAATATACAAAAAAACGCTATTTTTTGATCAGGTGATGAAATAATCATTATAAGTATCAAAAATTTTATGACAGGACTGGATAATAAAATGATATAATCTCAATTATGAAAATACTTCCACTTGCCGCTGACTCAATGGGCGTGCGGTCCATGGCTTGTTTGGTAAAAACTTCGGATATAACTATACTTATCGATCCTTCAGCTGCGCTGGGGGGGAACCGTTTTGGCTTGAAACCATCCCCTCAAGAGAAGGCAAAGCTTAAAAGTGTAAAGTCAAAGATCCAGAAAATTGCCGAGAAGGCGGATGTGATCGTGATCTCGCATTATCATTGGGACCACTTTGATCCTAAGGCCAAGTTCTTTAAGGACAAACAGATCTTTTTAAAGGATTATCGGAGAAATATCAATAAAAGCCAGAGCGAACGGGCCTATGGTTTTCTAAGCAGAAAAAACCCGGTCCCGCGCTGGGTCGCTAAGCACCATGAGATCGCTGACGGTAGGTCCTTTGAATTCGGGAAAACCAAGCTTATCTTCTCCCCGGCCTTTTTCCATGGAGAAAAAAAGAACAAGTTAGGGTATGTAATAATTACAACGGTCAAATACGGCAAGCAGACTTTTGTGCATACTTCCGATGTTGCCGGTCCCAGTATGCGGAAGACCAGCAATTATTTGCTGAAAATGAGGCCCGATCTGCTTTATATCGATGGGCCCCCTACTCTGTTCTTGGGCTGGAAATATTCCTATAAGAACTTGAACAAAGCCCAAAAGAACCTTTTAGGTCTGATCAAAACAAGTAAGCGCAAGGTGATCCTCGATCATCATTTAGTACGTGACCGTGACTATATCAAACATTTGCCAGCTGTTTATAAAAATAAGTACGGCAGGAAA
>JAFGPD010000004.1 GCA_016926185.1 Candidatus Woesebacteria bacterium
AAGCCTTTTTCCAATTGAAACCTCGTTTACACCGGCACGTCTGATATCATCTATGTTTTCCAGAGTTATCCCTCCATCATCACATATCTTAAAAGGTGTATCGTCTCGAGAACGTATCTCATCAAGCCGATCGATCTTTGTCAATGCCCTATCATCAAACTTCTGACCGCCAAAACCTGCTTTGACACTCATCACTAACACAACATCAAGATTATTTAATATCGTACTGTCCAATTCACTTAATGGCGTATCAATATCTATGGCTAGCCCCACCTGAGCACCGACTTCCTGAACTTTTCCAACGAAATCCACCTGATTGCTCATCTTCTCGATATGACCGATAATTCTATCCGCGTAACCTTTAATACACCTGTCCACCCAATCGACTGGTTCATCGACCATCAAATGATAATCTATCGAAAGTTTGGTATCAGAATCATACATCACATTTGGCTCAACGGTAACATTGTCAGTAAACACACCGTCAATAATATCGATTTGTACTCTTTTTCCCGGACCTTTCTCAATTTTTTCCAGCAACTGATTGAATTTAACAGGGTCGTTTGTAAGAATTGCAGGGATTATTTCAATCATAATTATACAACTAATAACTTGTTATCATTATTTCCTTTAATAATCAATTTGAAAACAACGAATAAATGACTTGTGTCTTTCCCCTATACATAAATTTCCTATCTTCATTCCATCACAAAAGGTACACATATTATCACACTCACATTCACCCATAACAGTGCTTCGACCAAGCCATAAAAAAAACAATATATAAATACCAATAATTAATAAGCTTATTGCAATAATAGACTTTTTTTTATTCATTTAAACGACAGTCTTAAACTTCCATTAAGTTTATCTCTTTCTTTCCTTAATAGTTTATTAGTCTCTTGATTGTCCGTGCGACAATGTTATTGGATCTTTTGGAGCTTTGTCACTGTCAAGTCTTTCACCCACTCTTATAACCTGCTCGACCAGTCTATTTGCGTAACCCCATTCATTGTCGTACCATGCAAAAACCTTAACCAAATTGCCACCAACAACTTGTGTCAACTCAAGATCAACAATAGAAGATTCACTTCTTCCAATAATGTCTGAACTAACTAGTGGTTCTTCAGTAACAGCAAGAATTCCTTTATAAATTGCATTATTTTCTGCTGCATCCTTCAAAACATTATTCACTTCTGCAACATTAGTGTTTTGAGAGAGAAGAAATGTAAAATCAGTAATTGAGCCGGTAGTAACCGGAACTCTAAGAGCTCTGCCGTCAAACTTATCTTTAAGCTCAGGGATCGTTTCTGTTGTTGCAATTGCAGCACCTGTTGTTGTCGGAACGATATTTTGAGCAGCAGCACGTGCTCTTCTTAGGTCTTTATGTGAACCATCCTGAAGATTTTGATCGTCTGTGTAGCCGTGAATTGTGGTCATCAGCGCTTTTTCAATTCCAAAAGCAGATTGGATCACAGACATTACAGGAGCAACACAGTTGGTCGTACAAGAAGCGTTTGATATTACCATCGGATCAGTCATCTCCTGCCCTTCCGAAGCTTTACGCGAAGGAGGGTCATTAACTCCCAGAACCAATGTATCAACATTTCCTCCCTTAGCAGGTGCTGATATAACAACTCTTTTTGCTCCGCCCGATGCATGTTTTTTAGCTTCTTCTTCCGTCCGAAAAACTCCTGTTGATTCTATGATCACATCAGCTCCATATTTACTCCAGGGAATTTTACCGGGATCTCTCTGGGCTGTAACAGGTATACTCTCACCATCGACTTTGATATAACCGATCAAAGGATCCTCGTCAGTTGCCTCTTTTCTGTCTTTAACTTCTTCACAGTGAAGTTCCTTCTCAAACTTGCGATACATCGTATCGTACTGTGCTAAGTGCGTCCAGCCAGATACGTTCATGCTTCCCGAAGTGTTAATTGCAGCCAATCTGATATTTCCTTTGTGCTTGGTCAGTGCGATCCTGAAGGCAAGCCTTCCAATTCTTCCAAAACCATTGATTCCTACATTGACCATATTTTAAGTATACAACCCAAAAACGAACAAGAAAAAGGGGGAATTTAATCATCTTTTTTCAAAGCTTCTATCCCCGGCAAACTACCGTCTGCCAAAAAATCAAGCATTGCACCTCCGCCCACTGATATCCAATCAAATTTCTTTGATAAATCTAATTTTTCTATTGCTTTCTGTGTCTCTCCTCCCCCCGCAACTTTGAAAGCAGACGATCTTGTTACAGCCTCGTAAACCCTCTTTGTTCCCTGCAAATGACCCTCATCCTCAAATTTACCCAATGGACCGCTGACAACAATTGTACCCGCTTTAGAGATCTCTTCCTCAAACGCCTCAATAGAGTTCACTGTTATATCCTCCTTGTCCTGAGAAAGATTGGCAACCACAATCTTTGAAGACCTTAACTTGCGTACACTTTCTGTATCACCACCCAAATACTCCGGCAATCTTCCACCTATGAGAATTTTATCTGCAAAAGAGGAGAACTTATCCACATAATCCAATTTATCCTTTTTTAATCCACTAATGAGAATGACCACTGGTCTTTTCGGTGACTCAAAAACTTTACTTAGATTTTCAACTTCTTCAACCAATCTAATACCGGCGACCGAATCAATATATTTCGGTATCCCCACAATCGAGGCATGTTTTCTGTGAGAAACCGAGAAAGCCTCATTTACATAAAGGTCGGCAACCTGGGTAAAGCTTTGTGCAAACTCATCTTTATTTTCTTCCTCCTCCGACCAGAATCTGAAATTTTCAACCAATATAACCTCAAATACTTCAGAGTCCAGCGAACCATCATACAATCTCGAAAGATAATGATATGGAACAAAAGAGATCTGCTTTTTCAGTTTGTCATTAAAATATTCGACCAAAGGCAAAAGCGTGTATTTTTGAATCACTTGCTCTTCACTTTCGTCACCTTTAAAATCAGGCCTGCCGCGATGACCAAGAATTATTGTTTTTTGAGCCTTTGAAGTTATCAGCTTTAGACTTTCGAGCCCTTTTTCCAATCTATATATATCCGCATCAATATCCCCCTTCGCCAAGGCTTCGAGAGACACGTCCAGATCCATCCTGATGATCACTCTTTTACCTTCTAAGTCAGCGTCTTTAAGACTGGGAAGTTTCATAAGAAAATAGTAGCACGAGTAGCAATGTTATAAAAAGTACCACATGTTCAAATAATGTGAATCTCAAGTTAATATTAACATAAACTCATACCTAAACTTCTCCTATTACCCTTGACATTCACACACACACCCTATAATACTGAGCATGACAGAAAAGTTTTGTGGTGCTTGCTCTAAATTCGTAGCAGAAGAAACACCGGAAAATATACGACAAGTCGGAAGGAATATCTTTTGGAATGAGGATGGAACTCCTAAAGAGGTGTCGCAACTTGGTCTACTCCTTGGTTTAGCGTTATCTTCAGACTACGGACACCGTCATTGCAGTTATGATGGCGCAGGTATGTCGTCACAAGATTGCAAAGTACCAGATGAGTTTACACCTAGAGAGTCCGAATCTTAATTATTCTCCTCAATTCTTTTGATCTCTTCCAATCTTCTTTTATGTCTTTTTTTACCTGAGAATTTTGTGGAGAGAAATATATCAATCATCCTTTTTACTTCGGATAAATCTGTAAAATCCGCAGCAATAACTAAGATATTCATGTCATCATCGCTTCTTCCCTTTTCTACTTGTCTGACTTCTTTGCCTATTGAAGCTCTAACACCATCAAACTTATTGGCAACAATATCCACTCCCACTCCGGATCCGCAAAAAAGTATCCCTCTTACTTGTCCGTGTTTTTTATGGAGCGACCTTTCCTTTTCAACATAATGATTTCCAACAACTGAGGCAACCTTTTTAGCATACTCTGTGTAGTCATCATCTTTTATATATTCATAAGCGCCAAAGTCTTCCATTTTGTAACCTTTTTCAACGAGATATTGGAAAATTTCTTCCTTTAACTTATATCCTCTATGGTCAGAACCTATATATACTTTCATAAATTTCTATTCGAAGCCTTTTATCAGTTCCTCTAACTCCTTTTCGGGATCTTCTGCTTTTACAATATCGCTTGCAACAGCCACTCCCACTGCTCCCAGCTGAACACTTATTCTGACATCTTCTTCCGACTTTATGCCAGCCCCCACAATAAGCGGCAGATCACTTTCCCTTGCTACCACTACAGCCTTTTTAATAACCTCAGGTTTCTCCTGTGATACCGAGGTGGTTTTGCTTCCAACCAGCTCCGGTGGCTCATAGGATACAAACGTTGGTTTCAATGTAACTACTTTCTCCAACTCATCAATGCCTCCCGCAAAAATTAATGTTTCCAGACCAACCTCTTTACATCTTTGCACAGCTTTGCTCAGTTTTTCAAAATCCTCAAATTTATGCTCCGAGTGGTTGAGAAAAGTACCCACAGCACCATCTTCCTTAACAGCCTCGGGCAAGATTGAACCCGTATGAGCTCCGTATTCAACAGGGTCAATAAGTTGCGTCCAGACCTGAAGTTTTGTGATCTGAACGATCTCAAGAATGTCTGATGCTTGTACAACTGGAATCACCTTAAATTCCTTTTCACTGGCAACTTTTTCCAACTTTCTTGTAAGCTCGATGGCATTGCCTCCGGTCCCTTGTTCATAAGTTTTGAAATTGACGAATATCATTGGCTAAACAGTAGCACGCAAGGCCATTTTAAAGCAAGTCTTATTAATTTATTCCTAAGTAATAGAGTTCCTTGAAACCTTTTTGTCATCCTGAATTCAGTTCAGGATCTATTTTTAAAACTGGCAAATTCTGAAACAAGTTCAGAATGACAAGAAATGAAAAACTTATGAAAGATTTTCTAATTCAAAAAGGTTGATAATTTAACAACACCATGCAACAATAAACTTAATGAAAGTAACTATATACTCAACAACAGCATGCCCTTACTGCAAAATGCTTAAAAACTACTTAGACGAAAATAACATCACTTATGAAGAGAAAATGGTCGATAGAGATGAGAACGCAAGGAATGAAATGACAAAAGACTCTGGTGGCTTTATGGGGGTTCCTTTCATGGTGGTAAAAGACGAAAATGGAGATAAGGAAAATGTTATCGGTTTTGATAAAGAGAAAATAAACAAAGTGCTCGGACTTTTATAAAAGTCATTATCACAACAAAAACTGTGATTGTTTAAAGATCCCTAACAAAAATTATTCTCTGGACTCATTCCCAATTTCAACCTCACCTTCTTGTGTTGCCACATTCTCATCTGCTGACTCTGTTGCAGTTTCTATAACTTCATTTTCTTCTAACATGCTCTCTTCATGTTTCACATCTTCTTCAACAACTTCCTCAACCGATACATCACTAACTCCACCTTTATCTGACTGGCTCTTTGTTAAAAAGAATGCTCCCATAGCAATAATTATCACACCCAAGAATCCTACGATCACGAGTGTCGCTTTGTTTGAGCCTTTCTCCTCGGAAGAAGTTTGAACATCCTCTTCTTTTTCTTCTTCTACTTCTTGATTTTGCTCCTGTATTTCTCCTTGTTCTTCCATCCTTTATCACCACCTTCCAACAGACAGTATTACTCAGTTATTATAAACTTAATTCCTATAATACTTTCGTTATACACAATAATGATCAAAAATACAACTTGGGAGCATATTTCAGTGTTTTTGTACTACACCTATAAAAAGGAGCTGACATCATTATAAAGATCAGTTAACAGCAATAGTCCCAATAGTGCAAGTAAAATTCCGGAAATCCTTGAGATGACACCAATTCTTTTTGAGATAAATTTAAGATATCTTGGAGCAGAAGATAAAGTAAACGAGATTACCACAAAAGGAATGGAAATTCCCAACGAATAAACCAGCAAAAGCATTGCTCCCCTTCCCACCATAGCTGAAGTTGCAGCCAGTGTAAGAATGGAGCCTAGCACTACTCCAATACACGGCGACCATGCTGCAGCAAATATCACTCCGATCAAAAAAGCTCTAAGCTCGTTTAGGCCCTTTGCCCATTTTGGCAATTTAAATTGTTTTGTCTTTTCCAAAAATGGTAACCTCAAAACTCCTGCCAGCTCCAATCCAAAAACTAACACGACAAAACCGCCAATTCTTCTTATAAGAAAGTTGTATCTTCTCAAAGCAAGTCCAAATGCTCCAGCAAAAGCTCCTAAAGACATGAAAACCAACGAAAACCCAAGTGTAAAGAAAATATTAGAGATAATTATCTTTTTCCAATAACGCTTTACACCGTCCTTTTTAAGCTGACCCGCAGAAACTCCTGTAACATAGCCCACATAAGCAGGCAAAAGTGGTAAAACGCAAGGAGCAAAGAAAGATACGACCCCTGCAGAAAATGCTATAGGAATATTTAGATCGGGCATTATTTAATCTTTAGATCAACTTTTTCAACAGATACACTGTAATAACTATTATCACAAAAGTCCAGTGGTCAACTCTCAAAAATGTCACAACCTTTATCTTGACCGGAACATTCTTCAGATGACATACTTAAGTTGTGAGACAAAAAGGATTCGCTCATCTTTTTCTAATTATTATCGTAGTCCTCGTTGTCATTGGAGCAGTTGGATACCTTGGCTACCAAAACGCACAATTAAAAAAACAAACAGGAGAAACTGTTGTTACTTCTGAAACTTCAGATATACAAGCTTCCCCTAGCGAACCTTCGGTCAATGTAACACCCAACTCTGATCAAACCGAACAAGATGCTACTACGACAACAGAGGGCGATTTACAGACAATAGTAGTTCCGTATACTAATCAACCATCATGGGAAACTTACGTAGATGATATTGCTGGTTTCTCAATCCAATACATAGAAAGTCCTCAAGGAGAATTTAATTCACACTTAAAAGTGTATGAAGCGGAAAAAGGAAAATATGTAAAATTCCATACATGTAATACACCTGTTTCAGGTCCAAATTCAGGAAAAGAATTATGCTTTCGGTATTTCGATATCGATGTAAGAAATAATTATTCAGGCGGGTCAAGAAGACAATGGCTTAAAAGTAACTACTACAATATAAATAATGTGTCATGCACACCAATCTACTTTGCTAATGTCCAAATGGCCGACTCCAACGCTATTTTAGCAACCAGCGATTGCAGTTCCTTTGGAGAAACATATGTTGCTATACCCAAGGGTAATTCCATCATTACTTTCTTCTCAAACGCATTTTCCTACAATAATGATACCAATGAATTCAAATTAAACGATCACTTCAAAAAATATCTTTCTACTTTCAAATTTATCGAGTAGTTATTGTAAAGTCAGAATTCTACTCGTCTTTTTCTCAAACAAACAAAAAACCTAAAATCCTTAGCCATTCAGGTTGCTCTACTGAAAGAATCTCAGCGGTTGAAGCAGACACTCTTGCTTTTACCGGAATACTGTGTTCGTAAAGATCAAAGAAGTTGATAACCCGCTCTCCCGAAATTAGATATGACAATACTCCATCAGAACCCTCACTTAGTTCTATGGAACCGTCAACATTGTTAATTATTTTTGCACGCAATATAGTTGCGACAGCTTCTTTGGGAAAAATTGAGAGGAACCTGAATCCTGAAGGTGTAGAAAGAGTTATTCCCGCAATTTTGGGATCGATCTTTATCTCATAGTCGGTTGTAGCTTTCAGATTGTCTTGTTGTAAAAGGAATTTGTCTCCATCGACTTTTATCGACAGTTTTTCAACTTTTGGCCTTTCTTCAATCTCGATAACATTATCCTTCACATCCGTTACATCAAGAGTCTCAGTTGTATTTTCATTATCAACAGTCAATTTAATTCCATCTTGAGCTCTAACCAAAGCGATAGATGATGGATTCTTATCATTCCCAACAACTTCTTTTATCTTCAACGATTCACTTTTGGGAATTTCTAACGCCGAATCCTCATCGCTTAAAACATTTACCAAAACTTCTCCATCAGGCTTAATGGTCGCAATTGAAGCACCAATCGAACTGGGAACCAAAAGAAGAATAAAAATAGAAATTAGAACGACATATAATCTCCTCATACAATATATATTACCTTAAATTTTACTATATGAAAAAACAAGAGGAGCTTATTAGAAGTCACCCTGAAGAATTGTCTCTCCGCCGGACATGACTTCAACAGTGTCGTAGGAGTTAAGATCTCGAGAAGATTGATATTCAAGTAAGTATCCTCCCTTGGCAACTCTAAGACTTCCCAGATTTACGGTATCACCATCCTCATTAGAAAGCCTTGCAGTGTAGCTGTCATCAGGAACATCTGCTAAAAGTGTTAGCTCGTAAGACCCATTCTCATAGGAGCGTGTTGCTATAGCTGAGGAATTCCCACCAGTCTGATCAGATAGTTCAGCTCGTTCTAAATCCTCAGGGAGTTCAATATTAAATCTTGCCTCAAGCTCATCTTCAGTAGAAAGTGTTTCCGGAACAGGAAGCTCTTCTTCCTCAGTAGAACTTCGGAAATAAAATATCGCACCCGCAAGTGCTGCCAGAAGTACTAACCCAACTACTATATCCCTCTTATTCATTGACGCTAGAGTAGCAGATAAAAGATTATAAGTCAACCCATAATTGATAAAGACATGGAACAGAGATTGGATGATAGAAGTTGGATAATATATCTATGTTGTTTTAGAATATAAGATCGTTATTTATCGTATTCTTTCCAGTTCCTCGCTAGTGTATGGAGTCATTCTACAGCTAATGTTTATTTCTCAAACATGCCCTCTTAATAATTTTTTTGATTTAGTTATTCCAATAGCTGCTGCTTCCTTTAACATAACAAAATATGAATTTTATTTCTGAATGGTATCCCCTAAATTGAATTTCAATAACAATTATAATTCCCGTCAATTTTTTAAACCTGGATGAGTTTTGCAAATACTTCCAAAAAGAAGTAATTATTAGCTGCTTGGAGAAGCAAAAAAACAAAATAAACCATGCAAAGTATATTAATTACCGCATATTTAACGCTTTTATTCCGCATCACCCTATATTATTTCCCACCGCTCAGACTTTCCGATCACGTTCTTACCTTTTTAAGTATCAAATTTTATTAAAACTCCGTGTCTTTGGTAAAATCAATTAGAAAAATGCTCAAACTAAAGTTAGAGAAACAAGAAATAATATTACTAACATTCTTTGTTATCCTTTTTATCCTTATTAGATCAATAAACTACAAATATCATCTCAATTTCTCATCCGACCAAGCTTCCTCTTCCTTGAAAGCTTATCAGCTATGGAAAGATAAGAAAATGGAATTAATAGGCCCTCCTGTTTCCTTTATCATTGACGGCAGACAAATATTTCACAGTTCTATTACTTATTACTTTTCGCTGCTATTTCTACTTCCTGCACATTTCTCTCCAGCAGTATCTAGCTACTTATTTACACTATTTGCAACTCTGTCTTTGATACCTTTATATCTATCTGTCAAAACTTTTGTCAACAAAAATTCTGCAATCTTTATGACAATTATTTACTCTCTACTTCCCTTCTATATCGACTATAGTCGGTTTCTCTGGAATCCTAACTTTCAATTTATACTTACACCCTACTTGTTTTATATACTTGCGCTGTACAAAAAATATAAAAGTAAAATATTGCTTTTTTGTGTCGGTCTCGGAAGCGGGATCCTTCTTCTGTTTCACTATCAATATATTGTAATAATTGTCGTTTTATTTTTTTATATAATGAAGGCGGAAAAGAACTTAAAAAGAAGCTTAATATTTTCGGGCGGGTTTATTGCGGGCTTTTCACCATTGCTGGTTTTTGAGTTAAGAAATAATTTTTATAATCTCCAAACAGCTCTATTATTTGTGAAAGAGATGGGTTCATCAAAATTTAGCAACAATTGGTTCTCTCCCCATTACATATTGAGTGTTTCTTTTTTTACAACATTGGCAGTATTGTATTTCACAAAACTTAATATTGGCAAAAAAATCAATTTGATTACCTTTCTGCTATTATTATCTCTTTCAATTGTCAAATACTTTCCACACCCTGAATCCGCTTTTGGGTCAAGTGCCAACTGGAATTATCCTAAAGAGGAAAAAGTCTACAAAATAATCACAACCGAAGATCTAGATAGTTTTAATGTTGTTAATCTAATTTACGACACCAAAGCTAATGTACAAAAATATCTCCTTACAGTAAATAATACTCAGGAAAATCTTAAGGATTACTACCACAATAAGTATCTTTATATAATTACTGATAAAGGAGATCCTCTAAACGACCCCGCTTATGAAGTAGCCACATTTAAACCATCAAAGATACTAAAAACTTGGAAAATAGATAATGTCCATTTTCTTTATCTTATTAAAAGACAGTAAGATTTTTAGCTTTCCATCCTGGTATACACCCCAAAAAGTGCAAGAACGGCTGCAACTAAAAGCCACTGAGTTGATGCAAGCCAAATGTCACTTCCCATATAACCTATACCAGCCAGGAGCACAGAAATTATAGCTCCCCCCATAAGGACCTGTGACACCATTCTCATATCTTTACTATTTTTTGCTGCCATATAAATCACCCCCCTCCCAGTGAAGTAGTTTCTTCAAGACACTTCACAGGATCCCGTGGGATGTTTTTCAAACTATCCAACTGGGACCTAATTAGTTCACTAACACATCTAATTCTGCGAGATATGATAACTGTTTAACTATGACCTCGCCATCCACTGGCTATTTCATATTAACACAACACAGAACACTATCCTTCATAAAAAAAAAGGAAAATATAAGCCCTAATTGAAATTAGAAAAATATGAAGTAAAGACTGCGAAAGCATTCCTACTCTTTATAAAAAATCAAGGGCAGTTTGATATTAAAAAGCTTACTCTTCAGCTCTTTCCCTTGCTTCGTTAACGACCAGCTCACGTCCGTTGAAATCTTTGCCTGCAAACATTTCAATTGCCTTTGCTGCTGCTTTTTCATCTGCAAACTCAACAAAACCAAATCCACGGGATCTTCCAGTCTGCCTGTCCATAATAACGACAGCATCTACAACTTCACCTGCTTCTCCAAAATATTCTTTTAGCTGATCTGACGTAACTGACCAATCAAGGTTACCTACGTATAATTTTTTATTCACTAATTCTCACCCCCTTCATATCAGGAGACTTCTTTGAAGCACTCAATAATTGAAGCCCAAAAGAAATTCCATTAACAAGTATAGTATAACAGTTATCCAAACACATGTACAACAAAGTCGATTTAACCGATAGCTTTACTTGATAAGAAAGCCTTGTAACTTATACCCGTTATTGAATTTGAATCAAATCCCCTCCAGGCTTAAGGGAGTAAATATTAGGATCTTCACTTATATAGCATCCAAAACCAAATCCTAAACTGACTTCACAATGTGTATATTGATACCCCTTGTTAGTTGCCACATTTTTCAATCTCCTATTTTCCTCTTCAATTTTATTCCTTAATTCTTCATGAGGAAGACCTTCCCAAGAGGCATAAGTTTCAGCTTTCTCAGACATGTCTCCCACAATATTCTTACTATCTAAATACTTATAAGAATAAAACAATACATCGTTATCCCTCCACTTAAAATGAGGGAATGTTTCTTGGTAATATGGAACTGAGTCTCCTCTAATATCCCTCAGGTCTACAAATCTTATCTGTTCTTGTGATACATCTAATAAACCTAATGGCCAGGTCGCCCCTTCCCAACCACTAATCAATCCGATAATAGGTAACTCACCCATTTCGAATGAGAAGTTGCCGGCAACTAAATCAAAATCTTTATTACTCAATTTCTTATAATAAAGTTGTTTTTTATTCTTCGATTCAATAACCATCAAATCCCCTGATTTCTCTCTTCGAAACTGAAGTAATAGGAAATTATTATATATCGCAGAATCGTTACTCGGATAGCTGAATCTAACACTATCAGTAGATAAAAGATTTTCAATTTCTTGACTGGAAATAGTTTCGCTTGTCAACACATTAGTACCCCATCTATCACCCAAAACGTCCTCTTCAACTAGATATTGATTATCACCAACATTAATCTCGAAATAAAATTTACTGTTGATAATAGGTGCCGAACAAGAGTAGCTGAAGTAGTCATTCTTACGATACTTATCAATTTTATCAGAATCTAACGGTAAAGAATCTTTTATTTCTTCTTTAATAACCAACTCATCTGACCCAACATCAAATATATTTTTAAGATAATAGCAAGTATCATTATATTTTTCACTTTCAATAAATATAGTTTTAAAATCCGGACTCAAGAAGGGATTTGTTCCTCCGACATTTTGAAATATTGCGATGTCACCCAGATACAATATTTTATCTTTAATTGAAACTAGAGAATTTTTATCAACAGTAAAGGTTGTATCTCTTCGATCTAAATCGACTGTTCTTTCTACTAGACTACTTAAGAATAAAACTATAAATCCAATAATAATGATGACAATAATCAGTAATAGATTTGTAAATCCTGAATTTCTCGGCATTTCGTTAACTTGGATATCAAAGCTATTATAACATAAAAGGCTAAATTTCGGGCAAAATTGATTAATAGACTTGCCTTATGAAAATTATATAAAAAATACTGTTTAATTTAAGTTACAAATTCTTGTATACTAACTAGGTTGCTATGGAAAAACTATTTACAATTTTGGCAGATTTTGTTCACAAGGTTCCGCTGCCTATCTATACATCCATCGGAGGTCTGATCGAAGAAGTTGTTGCTCCCGTCCCTTCTCCTCTTATTATGACCTCAGCCGGCGGCTTTGCCAAAGACCAGGGATTTCTGCCTTTTTATATTGCAGTCATCTCTCTTTATGCAGCAATCGGCAAGACCATTGGTGCACTTCTAATTTACTTTGTTTCTGATAAGGCAGAGGATCTTGTATTAATAAAGTTTGGAAAATTTTTTGGAGTTACCCATAAACAAGTTGAGAAATTAGGTAAAAAATTCGACAAGACTTGGAAGGATGATCTTTTACTGATATTTCTTAGGGCACTACCAGTTCTGCCCGGAGCACCTGTAGCAATCGTTGCTGGAATAATCAAACTAAATTTAAGAACTTACATAGTTTCTACCCTCATCGGTGTCTGGCTAAGAAGCATGATATTTGGCTATACCGGCTATTATGGCATATCTCAACTTGGCAGATTGATAGCAAGTCTGGATAGTATTGTAAATGTTATTTTGGTTATTGGAGCATTGATATTTGCTGGTTATTTTGCCTACAAAAAGAAGGAAAAGCTGGAAAAAATTGTCCTCAAAGCACTCGATAAGAAAAAGTGATCCTCACTTTGTAATTCAGCTAAAAAACTATTCTGATATTTTGTAAAATTAATACGGCATCAAAGAATGCTATATTATGTTAACCATGATATTTAATAAATCGCTAAAATCAAAAGGAATATTAATACCAGCTATAATTTTCGTTTTCATTTTAACCCTATTTCTCCCAAAAAAAGCACGGGCGCAAAATGAGCCAATACTCAACAGCGAAGCTTCTCTGGGAGTTGCAAGACTGGTTGACGTGATCAATGAAGACGTAAAGGACGGAGCCGTGATTGTTACAACAGAGGAAGGACCAGCCCTTTCAACTATCCCTTATGACGGACACGTGATAGGGGTCGTTGCGCGCGACGCAGCAATAGTTATTGCAAGCGCAGAGGTAGAAGAAGGACTTCCAGTTATCCAAAACGGCCGTGTATACATCCTTGTTTCTTCTAAAGAAGGTAAAATTACAAAAGGTGACCTTTTGACCACATCTACTATTCCGGGAGTTGCCGTAAAGGCAAACGAATCAGGTTACGTTCTTGGTTCGTCACTTGAGGACTATGACAATTCAGACCCCAATGCTCAAGGAAAAATTGTGGTAGAACTTGACCTTCAGTATTTCAACTCCAAACCCACCTTCCCTGGAACACTTACAGATATTTTCAAGATCGCGATCCTTTCGACCGATAAAGGTCCTGATTCCATCTTTAAATATATCGTTGCAGCCTTGGTTGTAATAGGCTCCTTCATTCTGGCCTATCTGACATTCAGTAGAACCGCTGCAAAAGGAGTTGAGGCCCTAGGTAGAAATCCTGCAGCTAAAGCAACAATTCAGCTTGGAATAATATTTAATGTTGCAATAGTTATTGCCATAATCTTGACTGGACTTACCGTGGCATTTTTCATCGTAAGGCTATAACACAATTACTCAATGGAAAGCAGTTCCAAAATCATCTAAAATACCCTTAGTATGAACTCTGCCCTTTTTTTACAAGTTGCTACAGTTGTATCAGATCTAGTGATTTTTGTCTTCGTTGGTTTTTATTTCTGGTCTCTCAGTAAAGACAGGAAAAACTTAGACAAAAGGGAAAAACAGCTTCAGGAGAAACAACAACAAATAGAAAATCAATATAACCAAATAATTGATATCGCCAATCAGCAAAAAAGGAAGATCCTTGAAGACACTGCCAGCAAATCAAGCGCAATAATCGCAAACACGCAATTTATCACTGAATCATCAAAGCAATTAATTGAGCGGTCACTTCAAGAAGTCATTGCAAGCATTCAGCAAAAAGCCCTAACAACTTCAGAGGCCTACATCGAAAGCTACAAAGATTATCTTGATCAAACTTCACAAAAAACTCTTGGACAATTCCAAGGTGTTGCCAGTAGTTTTGAGAATGAAATGCGAAAACAAACAACAGATCTTAAAAACACTCTTCTTTCCAGCTTCGAAAGTGAGCTTAAAAAACATCAACAACAAAAGCTTGCCGAGGCAGAACAAAAAATAAACGAGGTCGTAAAAAATGTTTCACAAAAAGTACTCAATAAGTCTATATCATATGAAGATCATAAAAACCTAATCATAGAAGCACTAGAAAAGGCGCAAAAAGAAGGAGTTTTTGGATAAACTTCTTTGAATATGTACTCATAGTCCTTTATCTTTTTACTTTGTGGGTGGATCGAATCATTGTTATTAGAAAATAACGCTAAAAAAATGGGAACACTTGATCTTACAGAATTTTTTACAACTAAGGCAGAGTCCAATGACTTTTCTGCTCGTCTTGCCAATCTGGCAAGCAACCTCTATAAGCTTGATAAAGACCTGGAAAAAGGCTTGCAAGAACAGCTGGGCTATCAGAAAAAGGATAAGTTTTTAAGCCTTTTGAGAGAGTGTGATATCCCCCTAGATTCAAATCAAGAAATCACCAAATTCATAGAAAATATTGTCGATGAAATATCATCAATGCCTGAGGCTACAATTACCATTGCAATAGAACCTGACAAAGAGATCCTCAAAACAATAGCAGACTGGTTTATTTTAAACTTGAAAAAACAAGTTTTGATCAAAATCACTGCAGATTCCAACCTTATTGCTGGAGCAGCAGTTGATTACCAGGGCAGTCATGTGGAATTTGCAGTTAACAAGGAATTAGATACCCTATTTTCAACAAAACCCCAAAACATAAAACAAAAAGATGACGAAAACGGACAAAAAAGATACTACGTTGAAACACAAAACAATTTACAATATGAAAAACAAAACCTCCCCGAGAAAGAAAGCTCGGGGCATATTTCTAAAGATACACCTTCGGAGGAGATATCGAGTTCAAGCTCATTAATCACCAAGTCCGAAGATCCTGAAAATCCTAGATCTAATCCAAAATGACAACTCAATTCGAAAAATTACTAGAACAAACAGGTGAATACGGTATTGTCTATGAAGTAAGGCACCCTATCGTTTTGATCGAAGGCTTGCCAAATGTAAAAGCTCATGAAGTAATATTGTTTGAGGGTGGTAAAAAAGCCGAGGTATCAACAATTAACCGCGGGAAGGTTGAAGCAAGGGTCTTTTCCGACGAACCGATCAAGGTAGGAACGAAAGTGACACGAACCGATAACTTACTATCAGTGCCCGTGGGGAAAGAGCTTTTAGGCCAAGTTGTTAACCCCCTCGGTGAACCTTTCGATGAGACAGAAAATATCAATCTTCCGGAAAATAGAAGAAGTCTTGACATTAGACCAATTGGTATTTCAGGAAGGCATAAGGTTCAAAAACAACTAGTTACAGGTATCGCAATAGTGGATCTTTTGCTGCCAATAGGTAAAGGTCAACGTGAACTGGTTATCGGTGATAAAAAAACTGGAAAAACCTCGCTTCTTCTCACTGCCGTGAAGGAGCAAGTCAAAGAAGGGGCTATTGTGATCTATGCTGCAATCGGGAAGAAAAAAAGTGAGGTCAAAAGAATTAAACAATTTTTGGAGAAAGAAAACTTACTAGGGAATATTGTTATTGTTGCAACAAGCTCTTTTGACTCACCAAGCTTGATCTTCCAGACTCCCTATTCAGCAATGAGCATAGCAGAATATTTTCGAGATGAGGGAATTGACACTTTATTGATACTTGATGACATGTCCACACATGCAAATTTTTACCGCGAACTATCACTTTTATCAAAGCGCTTCCCGGGACGTGATTCCTATCCGGGAGATATTTTCTATGTTCATTCAAGACTATTAGAGCGAGCAGGGAACTTCAAACATGAAAAAGTTGAACAGGTTGCTATAACTTGCCTTCCGGTCGTGCAGCTTGTTGAAGGAGATTTCGCAGGCTATATCCCAACCAACCTGATGGGAATTACAGATGGTCATATTTTTCTGGACAGTGACATCTACTATGAAGGTAGACGTCCTGCCGTTAACATCCACTTATCAGTAACCCGTGTAGGAAGACAAACCCTCAGTAAGTTGTCGAGGGAAATTAACAAAACTTTATTGACCTTTCTTACAAGATACGACAGGATACAAGACGTGTCCCACTTTGGTCAGGAACTCACTGAGGACGTAAGAAAAGCGCTTGAACTTGGAAAGATGGTCTATGTATTTTTTAACCAACATTATCAGGAAACAATTCCTATGATAGTTCAGCTTATAATAATATCAATGCTCTTCCATCACTTTATTGAAAACGAAGAAACACTTAGTAAGGCAAAAACAGGGCTGATCAGCGCGTACGACAATCCCGAAAAAAGAAAGTTCCTCATCGATTTAGCAAACACCAAAGACCTTAACACTTTTAACGAAAATGTAAAAAATAATAAGGAAAACTTGTTCAGCTTATTTAATTAATATGGCAGATAAAAAGGAAATTCAAGAAGAATTGCAAGCTCTGGACAATATAAAAAGCTTGGCAGAAAATTACGAAGAGATCGCAGCGCAGCGTATGCAGCGGATAAGAGGTTATGTTATTCAAGCAAGAAATTATCTATCGGAGCTTTCCGAAGTTTATGTTGATCTAAAAACCTCGTATGAAAAAGAAGTACAGGAACTTTTAGATAAAAGAGAGAAAGACGATAAGTCATTACCCAAGATCCTGCAGAAAAACAGTAAAACTCTTTTGGTTTATATGTCCAGCAACGGCAGACTCTATGGTGCCGTGACTCGAAAAACATATACAAAGTTCATTGAAGAACTGAAAAAATTTGATAAGGATAAAATTGATCTATTGATAATCGGCAGTGCTGGTAAAGAAATGTATGAAAGTTCTAGTTTTGATATCCCCTATGAATATGTATACATTCATGATGAGAAGGTTAATGCTGAGGATATAAAAAAATTAATGCAAAAATTCCTGCTTTACACCAAAGTGATAGTTTATCATGGCACTTTCATCAATGTTGTCAGACAAAATGCAATCTCATCAAGCATTACTGGTGATGAATTCTTTGAAAAAAAGTCCGAAGAGGAAATTTCACAAGAAGAGAGATTTATCTTTGAACCTTCATTCGAAAAGATCTTGCGTTTTTTTGAAACGCAAATAATGTCAGCTTTGTTTAAACAGACTTTCTCGGAAAACCGCCTTGCAAGACAAGCATCACGAGTTAACGCCATGGAGCAGGCACTCATTCATATTGAAGATGAGAGAGAAATTGTACACCAGGAAAAAATTCGTCTCAAACATCTTACAGACAATAAAAAGCAATTGGATAGATTATCTGGTTATTTATTGTGGGAAACAGACTAAATAAGTCACTTTTGATTATATATAATACTCAATTATTTAGACTTATTCAGTACGACAGTTGTGCGCAAATGATCTTTTGAAGACTTTGTTGTATAAATATTTTAATCTTTTTTTTATAAATTATGATAAAAGGCAAAATACTAAGTATCAGAGGACAAATTATTGAGGTAGAATTCCTGGATAACAAGCCACGTGTACATGACCTTTTGATCGCAGAAGATGATAAAGAGGCAAAAATGGAAGTGTATGCATCAGCATCAGCAAATAATTTTTACTGCCTCTCTCTTACTAGTACATCAAAATTGCATTATGGTTCAAAAGTCGTAAGCACTGAACAGCCAATAAAAGTCCCCGTCGGTAAGGAGATGCTGGGAAGATTGATCGATCCTTTGGGAAACCCCGAAGATGGGCTTGGAGAGATCAAAACAAAAGACACTAACCCTATTATCGCGCAAGATATCAATTTTTCAAGGATCCAGGTTGCAAACGAAATATTAGAAACAGGAATAAAGGTTGTGGACTTTTTTGCACCGCTTTTAAAAGGAGGTAAAGCGGGACTGTTCGGTGGTGCCGGCGTAGGTAAAACAGTACTTTTAACAGAAATCATACATAACATCGTTATCTTGAATCCTGAAGAAAATGTCTCAATTTTTACAGGAGTCGGAGAGCGAACAAGAGAGGGAGAGGAACTTTTGACCACACTCAATGAAAATAAGGTCATGAGCGGTGTAACACTTGTGTACGGAAGCATGGGAGAAAATCCTGCAATAAGATTTCGTGCAGCTTTCACTGGTGTCACCTTAGCTGAATATTACCGGGATGTTCTAGGTAAAAACGTGCTATTTTTTATTGACAGCATCTTCCGATTTGCACAATCTGGTTATGAACTCTCGACACTTACGAATGTTCTTCCTTCAGAAGGTGGTTATCAGGCAACTCTAGCTTCCGAAATGGCATCTTTCCATGAACGTCTTGCATCAACGGAAAAAAATGATATCACAAGCATTGAGGCGGTCTTCGTACCAGCTGATGATCTTACAGACGCTGGAGTTCAGGCAGTTTTTCCTTACCTTGATTCCAACATCATCCTTTCTCGATCCGTTTATCAAGAAGGGAGATATCCTGCTGTTGATATTTTGGCATCAAATTCTTCCGCGTTAAATACCGATATTGTCGGAGAACTGCACTACAAAACCGCATTGGAAGCACAAGCACTTTTGAAAAAAGCAAAATCTCTTGAAAGGATAGTGTCACTTATTGGTGAAAGTGAACTTTCTGAAAAAGATAGAGTCGTTTTTAACAGAGCAAAATTCATCAAAAACTACATGACACAATACTTTACAGTGGTCGAATCACAAACAGGAAAAAAGGGTGTGCAAATTTCAAGGCAGGAAACAGTCAATGATGTAAGAGCAATCCTTGATGGAAAAGTTGATGTGCTTGACCCTGAGGACCTGTCATATATCGGCACACTAAAAGATGTTGATGAAGTGGTAAAAATTAAATCGAAAAAGACCAGCAAGATGCTCATGGACAAACCCGTAGCCATAAGCAAAAAAGAGCCACAACAAGAAGAGAAATCTTCAGAAAAGAAAAAATAATAACCAATGGCTGAAAAGAAAAAAATAAAACTCAGGGTACGTGATACGGATAAATTAGTTTTCGAAGGCTGGGTTGACAGGATCAGCTCTTATAACGAGGAGGGTCCTTTTGATATATATCCGCAACATGCAAACTTCATATCCATCATAAAAAAACAAATTACTCTTTATAACGATGGTGAAAAAATCAAGGATATTCCGCTGGAAAGGGCGATATTGAAAATTAAAAAAGATGTGGCAAAGGTATTCTTAGGAATCGAGATTTTAAGCGAAATCAATGAAGAAGAGTTCAACGTTGAAAAAAAACCTCCAAAAACTTCCTAATAATAACTTTTCCAATTTTTTTAAACTTTTAGAAATTTGGTAAAAATAACAAAATAAGAGGGCTGGGTAAATAATTTATACACCCCACAAACTTCTAAAAAACACTTCTCAAATTCTGATCATCAGCCAACAAATTTTAGTGTGTTGATACCATTTATAAAAGAATTTATACTTAATCTGTATATATTATCAATGGTCCTAGAAAGCTTATGAAATCTGTCCAAGAAAATGACAATATCAAATTTATCTCCCTGAAAAAGGCAGCAGAAGTACTTAATGTTTCCATCGAAACTCTCTTGGAATGGAATGAGCTTAACATCTTCAAACCGACAATTACTCAATCAGGAGAAATTGGATATACAGATCAACAATTAACCCGTTTTATTGAACTGAGAAAAACTCTACAAAATGCTCCCTCAACTCAAGGTAAGGTTCAACACAGAAATTCTGCAACTTACATACCAGAGGAACAGATCACACCTTTGGGATCAAATATTCAACAAAAACACACCCCAGCACCCGAAACTCAAGGCAGTGCTAAAACAATCAAACCAAGCAGTATAAAATTACTATCGATCAGTTTTGTATCCTTTCTATTGGTCATTGGAATTTCTTTGATATTCTCTTTGCCAACAAAACAAACACAAGTAAGCCACGAGGGTGATAATTTAGTTGTAGACCTAACGTCAAAAAATACATCCGACGCACCGGCAAAAGAAATGCAAATCATAGATTCATCGGTAAAGAAAGTTGATTTGGTTTCCAGAGAAGGATCACAAAAGACAACGACAGATGAATTGTCATTGATCAGTCAAGAATTAGAGGAAAATTCTTTGAATTATAAAATAAGATCTGGTGATTCAGTCGACATATATTACGACGCCTTTTCTCTTATTGATAGACCTGAAGACCGGAATTTCTCTGACGACGAATCCCCCGCACTTAATCATATTGACAGCAAACTGCTGCCAATATCTTCATCCAGACCTAACCCTGACATTAATGGCAGTATCCAAAACGGAAACCCAATCAGTGATGATGGTATTAAACTTGCACTGAACTTTGACTACTTAACACTAAACAGTCAATCACTTAATAAAAAGTATGATTGGTTGGTACTTATGGTCACTACTTCACTCGGACTTTTTCTAGTGGTCCACCACTTTAATAGTGTTTTGGCTATTGAGCCAACGAAAGATACGACCAATAAGACGGTACGTATTGATCCAGTGCATAAGTCTTTAATTGATAAAGTTTTCGAGGTGCATCAAAAAACCGACGGTACTGTTGTTATTTCACACAATAACAATGAATACAAGGTAAGCAAACCAGAACTAAATAGTGAAACAGATCAACTAATCCAAAGGCTTCTCAGTTACATTGGTACAGGCAAAGAGATTAATTACGATATCATTAAAGATGAAAAGCTTAACCTGAACACCCCTCTAAGCAAAGTTGTAACCAGACTTGGTTTTGTCGGTACAAAGAGAGACCTTTTCTTTCCAAGAACAAGCAAAAACAAAGTTATCTTTAGAAAATATGTTACAAAAAATGACTTGGCAATAATGAGTTTAAGTGAAGAAAATATTCTCCAAAATATACATTCTTCGAACTAAAACATCTAACGTTAGTTAAATCTGTCATCTTCAACTCTTCTATTACTTTAAAAAGTTTCGGTAAATCTTCGAAAACTTCGATTTAAGACCATTCAGGACTGATTAGGTTTTTATGTATCTCACAGCCTTAGACTTTATTACTAGTAGTATAGACTTTCAATTAGCTATAAATCGATTTAAAAAATGGAACCTGCCCGCGCTGATAAAACAAAATATTTAACTTTAGATCAAGCTGCTCAACTTCTTTCGGTTGACACTGAAACTCTCCTTCGCTGGAATGAGGACAATCTTCTTAAAGCTATTGTAACTCCGTATGGTGAAGTAGGATACACAGTTGAACAGATCGAAAATTTTCTGAAAATTAAATTCAGTGATGAGAACACCTTTCCATCAAGTAAAACTGGCAAAACTAATGATTCGCCAAACGATATAAAACGGATACAAGAAAGGGATGAAAGCATCTTCGATCTGCTGAAGCCAAAATTCTTAGAAGATAAAAAAACAAAAAATTATCTTAGATCTCAGATAGACGAATCGCTTAATTACAACTTCAATCCCCCATCAAAAAAGTTCATGAGAATTGTAGTAATTCTTGTTGTTCTCCTTCTACTACCTATTCTTAGTCAGAGGGGACGTATTCAAAATGCAATAAGTAACTATTCTGACCCTTTGAAAAGGTCTGTTGGTCAAGTTTTACAAGCAAGTACCAGTAACCTCGTCCTAAGCGGACGTGTGATAGTACAAACCCCCCTTATAGGTAAACAGGATGTAAGTTTTGAGAAAGATTTTTTTGTTGAAGGTGAAAGCTTTTTTACAGGTAACATCACTGCACCCAATGTCGTCTACGAACTTCGTGAGGGTGACAATATTCTTATTTCTGAAGCTGAGAGTCAAAGACCAATTATTTCAGTAGATTTCAGTAGTGTGGTTACAACGGTACAGGGCCAATCAGGAAACATTGTACTTGACCCCGGTACAGATATCTCTATAGATGGCCTTACAATTAACAACATATCAACCTTGAGCTCCGTTGCTAGTCGCGGCAGCTGCAGTAATTGCATTACCGACGATGCCGTTGTTAATTCTCTGACAATAGACTCGAGCGGAAACATAAGTGGTGATGCCATTAAATCCGGTGATGTCGATCCAACAGTTGGCGGTACAGGAATAACAACTTATGAAACAGGAGACATGATCTATGCTTCTGACGATGACGAACTCGAAGCATTAAATATTGGAACCATCGGCCAGTTTCTTACTGTTGGAATTGGTGGTATTCCTTCGTGGGATAATGTCGGTTCCTTCGCTGTTGCTGTCGTAAAAGAAGACGATGTAGTTGTATCTTCTCCAACCAATGTTTTGGATTTTCTAGGCGGAGATTTTGATCTGACCGCGACTCCCTCAGGAGAGGTAAATATTCAACTCGCTCCCACTCTTACCTCTGTGATCGGTGTCGCAGGAGATTTTAATATTCCGGGTGATCTCACTTCGCAGGGCGACACCAATCTTTCCAGCGGTGCCGGATCATCAACACAAATTGGAACTTCATCCGGTACATTCTCATTATCTTCAACTGGGCTTAATGTAACAACCGGTGGTGCATTAACTGGAGTTGTCTCAATAGATACCATCAGCTTCTCTGATTCAGATATCACC
>JAFGPD010000015.1 GCA_016926185.1 Candidatus Woesebacteria bacterium
AATAATTCTGATAATATAAGATAAGATTGTGAACTGTTTTTCTATTTAATTTAGAAAATTAAAGCACATCTTAAAAAAGGGAGGTGATCATATATGACAGAGAAGAAAAAATCAGGTACAGGTTTAGATAAAAATACAGCCGGAGCGCTTTCTTATGTAATTCCGGTTTTAAGCGGAGTTGTTTTTCTAATATTAGAAAAGGATCCTTTTGTAAGGTTTCACGCGATGCAAAACATTGTGTTGTTTACTGTCTTGACTGTACTACAGGTTCTTTTTACAGCAACAATATTTTTAATTCCGTTAGCATCACTTATTTGGTTATTGGGCTTTGTTTTGTGGTTACTGCTAATTTACAAGGCCTGGAAAGGAGAGGAGTGGGAAGTTCCGGTACTTGGAAAATACGCTAGGAAATTTGTTGCTAAACTTAAATAAAACTTGCATAAAGTTTTTTGTTTATGAATATTGTTGGATGTCTTTGTCCCTCCAGTTTTTGGATTGGAGGAATGTGATGTTCAAGTTGTTGTGAACTGCCCGAATTCAAATGAACCTCAGATTGGAAATGATTCGGGATATTAGGGATAGGTATGGCTTCAAAGATGAGCTGGTGCTGTCTGCGTTGGAGAAAGTCCCGCGTCATAAATTTGCAAAAGTTCAACACTCGGCAGCTTATTCAGACGCTCCAATATCAATTGGTCATGGTCAGACAATGAGTCAGCCTTATACAGTTGCCTATATGACAAGTCTGCTTTTGGGGAATAGGGAAAATGAGATCCTTCGGCAAGCTCAGACCTTCAGCTCTGAGACTCAGGCTCGAAGAGATGACAAGACGGATAGGAAAATTGTGTCCACCTTGTCAAGTGCAAAGGATTGGAAAGTATTGGAAATTGGAACGGGGAGCGGATATCAGGCAGCGGTATTATCGGATATAGTACCTGAGATCTATACAGTTGAGATAATTCCCGAGCTTTATAGAAAGGCCAAGAAAAGGTTAAGAAAGTTAGGTTATAAGAATATTCATGTAAAAAAGGGAAATGGCGAATTTGGTTGGCAAGAACACGCTCCATATGATCGAATTATTATAACTGCAGCTTTGGAAAAAGATATTCCTGATGAGTTATTCGATCAGCTAAGGGTCGGAGGAGCGATTGTTGCACCAATCGGTTCAGGAAAATTTCAAACAATGACACGATTTACAAAACTTGCTAAAGGAAATATTAAAAAGGAGGAATTTGGAGAATTTATTTTCGTTCCTTTTGTGACTAATAAATAAATTGAAAAGATTGATAAGAAGATATTTAGCTTTGCGAATTTTCAGAATCTAATACAACACGGACATCTAATCGATATGAATTTGCCACTTGTGCTGCATCTTCCGCACTAATAATGGTATCAGAGAATTTAAACTTACCAGTCTTTGTATTATAGGTGCCAATCCGTATGCCAGGTGTTACACCAATTTCATCTGGTTTTGGCTGGGAATCATATTCGATGATTGCTCGATTGCCGTTTTTATCTGGGTTTCCAATTAGTGTACACCTTAATATATCCGGATTGTTCATATTATAGGTATTTTATTAATAAACTTACTATGTGTCAATTTCTTTGTGCTATCATTTATTTATGAAAGTTTTTATAGGATTAGGAAATGTTGGAGATAAGTATGAAAAAACCCGACATAATGTAGGTTTTATGGTCCTCGATGAATATAAAAAGATTAATGGTTTTCCTGACTGGTCGTTCGTTGAGAAATTCAAGTCTTCAATGATAGACACCCGCAAGGGTTTGCTGCTTTGTAAACCACAGACAATGATGAACTCTTCCGGAGAGGCAGTATCTTTAGTTATGAATTACTACAAAATTGATCCAAAAGATCTGTATGTTGTTCATGATGATCTGGACATCAAATTGGGCGAATTTAAGGTCCAAAAAGGCAAAGGTCCAAAGGAACATAAAGGATTATTGTCAATTTATGAACAATTGGGAACGGAAGATCTTTGGCATGTACGAATCGGGATCGATAATCGTGATAATGACAATAGGATCTCCGGTGAAGATTATGTATTGATGAATTTTGGGAAAGATGAGTTAGAGATATTAGAAAAAGTTAAAAAGCAAATAGTTGATCAGCTTACTGAATTATTACCATAACTTTTTGATTACCCATATTGCTTTTTAAATTACCACGGAGTATGAGACCTTGTGGTATGAGTTGTATTCGATATAGAATGTTTTTCAGTGATAGGTTTGAACACTTTTATAAATTCTGACTTTTTATATAAACCAGGCAAGGAGCTTTCAAAGTTGTTCCTTGCTGGTATTGCTCGAGGAGCGGCTATCAGTTTTCTTTCATTTTTTTCTTCTGTATATATCTATCAGCTTTTTATTGAAAAAGGTTATGGTCAGCAAAAGGCAATTTATATAATTATCCTTTTTCACTTGCTGATAGTGATATTAAAGCAAGTCTTTCTGGGAATCTCAGAAAATCTAAGTCAAAAAATAGGATTTACCGGAACGATCAGGTTAAGTTTGATACCTTTTATTATTCTGATTTTGTCGCTCGTATTTTCTGAAAGATATGCGTACTTTATTCACCTTGCTGGAATTTCTTGGGGAATTCATGCGGGATTGTTTTGGTGGGGATATCATGGCTATTTTATTAAAATTGCCGATTCTGCAAAGTTTGGTGAAGGGATCGGAGAGTCGGAAATGCTCAAAACGGCGGTTACAATAATTGCCCCTTTGGTTGGTGCAGTTATTATTGACCTTTTTGGGTTTCAAATTGCTTTTGTACTTTCCGGTCTGTCAATGATCTTAGGAGTTTTTATTTTAGGTAATGATAAAAATATAAAACAAAAACATGATGTGAAATTCTTCGATGCAATCAAACTTCTTGCTGCACATAAAGATGTTGCGATCGCATATATGGCAAGCGGTGCAGAAGGTTTGATATATGTAATAGTATGGAGTTTGTTTTTGTACTTTTTCTTTGACGGGGTATTGGGGATGGGATTTGTAGTCTCTCTAGCACTTTTTCTCTCAGCGATTTTTGCGATCTTTATTGGAAAAAAGATTGATAAAAGTGCAGAGAGAAATGTGCTTTCATTAGGTTCACCCCTGTTTTCAATATCATGGATGATCAGGGTTTTTTCGGGGAGTCCATTTTCTTTTATACTCTCGGATGCTCTCAGGAATTTCAGTGAAAAGATGGTGTCACTTCCGCTTTTGGGGTTATCTTATAAAAAAGGCGCAGAGGGTCTTACTTCCGAGGCAATACTTTTCAGGGAAATTGCTATAGGGATAGGTGCTTTTATGGCTCTTGTAATAATATTTATATTCATTTTTTTGGGAATAGACTTTCGTCAAATTTTTATTTTTACTGCATTTCTTGTTCTTCTACCCCTGATCCCCATATTTTCTCGAAAAATATAGTTAATTATAGACACATTTCATGGTTACATTGATTTATTTGGCTAAAAAGTCATGATATGCTTGAACTGTCAATGGATAAAAAAGGCAAACAAGCACACTTCTCAACAATATCGGATGTTTTGGAAAACTATGAAAAGAAAGAAGATAAATATATCTCCCGTGAATTTCAAAAATATGGATATGACCTAGCCGAGCAGCTGAATGATCTAAAGAATAAATCTTTATATATAAAGCTGGCAAAAAAGGAAGACAGAGCACTCCTGGAGTCAGTAAAAAGTTTTGTGATAGATGCAGAAAATGTAAAAAATCCTACTGCCTTATTTTTGTGGAAGCTTACAGAGCTTAAAAAAAAGCGTAAGCAAAAGGAACAGAAAAATAAGTGATAGATTACTTCAACAGCTTATGAGTGATTTTAAAAAAGGGGTTTTAAGGGTGGTAAAACTTGTGCCTTACGGGAAGGTGATAAGTTATGGACAAGTTGCTTTATATGTGGGTATTCCAAGGGCTGCAAGGCAGGTCGGATGGACGCTTAACCAACTTAAAGAGGGTGAAAAAGTTCCTTGGTGGAGGGTTGTCAATAATTTTGGAAGAATAAGTATTAAAGGCTCAAATTTTTCAGCTGCACAGCAACGAGATCTGCTTATCAAGGAGGGGGTTGAGGTCTCTGAGGATCTGACGTTTGAAATTGATAAATACCGTTTTATGCCCGACAAGAACCTGATAAAAGAGTTGGGATTAGACCAGAATTATCTTGAAATGATCTCAAAACACATCAGGTATTCAAAGTATTTCAGGTAGGTTATGTTGGGCAGTTTAGTAAGCTTGTTATAATTAATATATGGCAGGTAAATCTAAAAAAAACAAAAATAAGGCTGTAAAGACCATTGTGTCTGGAAGGGTGCAAGGGGTGTTTTACCGTACGTGGACTAAAAACACTGCAAAGTCGCTGCATCTTAATGGTTGGGTAAGGAATTTGCCTGATCAAGCAGGTGAAAACGGCAGGCAGGTTGAAGCATATTTTGAAGGACAAAAAGAAAATATTGAAAAAATGGTTGAAAGGTGCAAAAAGGGATCGAAGTTTTCTGATGTTAAAAAGATTGAAATAAAATGGATCGAGCCTGAAGGAGTAAATAGTTTTGAGATCAGATATTAACAGGTTTGATAACTTCATAGATAAGCTGTATTTTTTAAAATCCACTAGCTGAAAGCCAAAAAATAAGCTAATCTTAAAGTAATATGAAACTAAAAAAAGAAGTATTTACTCATTTTAGCTTCATGATCTCATTTTTTATTCTTATTAGCCTGTATCGGAAGTGGTTTGATGTTTATTATATTCCTTTTTGGTTTGGGGGTATTTTGGGTACATTATTGCCTTATGCAGACCAACTGATCTATGTTTATCTTATCAAGCCAGCAGACACAAGCTCACAAAGGATCACTGCTATGCTTGGCAGGCAAGATCTTTTGGGAGCTGCCAAGTCTTTGGTGGAAATCAGGTACCACAGGGATGAGCTCATTTTCCACAATGCGCAATTTCAGCTTCTTTTTTTGATATTGACCTTTTTTGTTGTGAGCTCTTCAGGTAGTGTTTTTGGTTGGGGAATCGTGCTGGCTTTCTCGCTCCATCTTTTTATTGATCAAATTATCGACCTTGTGGAAACAGATAGTTTGAAAAATTGGTTTTCTAAGCTACCTATAAATCTTGATAAACAGCAAAAGAGATGGTACCTGGTGTTTAATTTTTTGATCCTTTTGGTTTTAGGGCTTTTTATGTAGTTTTCTGAGACTTGCTCAATTCATCTATCTTCCATATACTTACCCATATTCCATGACTGATGATCAACATTTGACAAAAAGACAGAGGAAAAAACTTGCCAAAGAAGAGAAACTGCAAGAGACAGAAAAAAGAGAGAAAATAAAAAAACTTAAAAGTTCTTTAATGTGGGTTATTGCCTTGTCGCTAGCAGTCTTTGGTGGATATAAACTTATTAAGTGGATATATACACCAACAGTTGAGGTTTTGAGTGAACCTGTTGAGATTGCTGAAAACGATTGGGTTAAAGGTGATAGAAAAAATGCCAAAGTTACAGTAATTGAATATTCCGACTTTCAATGTCCAGCCTGTGAAGCTTATCAACCTATTGTAAATAGGCTTGCGGAAGAATTTTCAGACTCGGTGAGGATAGTTTTCAGACATTTTCCGCTTGTTTCGATACACAATAATGCTTTTGATGCAGCTCGTGCTGCTGAAGCTGCTGGAAAACAGAATAGGTTTTGGGAGATGCATGATAAGCTTTTTGAAGATCAAGATAGCTGGTCAGAGGATAATACTCCCAAAGACAAATTCATGAATTATGCAAGTCAATTAGGGTTGGACTTGGACAGATTTGAAGATGATCTTTCCAGCAAAGAGATCGAGAATAAAATAAACCTACATATATTTCAGGCAAATCAATTAGGATTAAATTCCACTCCGACTTTTATAGTCAACGATAAAAAGATAGATAACCCTCAGGGATATGAGGCTTTGAGATCTTTGATTGAACAAAAGCTTTCAGAATAGGGTCTGTTGATTAACCTTTAATCTATAATAAAATCTACTTTGTTTTATGGTAATCTATTAGTGGTAATTATTGACTCGGGAGGAGGTGAGCCGGTATAGTAACTTACGAAAGGCAGATAAATAATTTTGTAAGTTTTACCTGAATTTATGGCAACTACAGATATTTCTGAAAAAGATTTTGAAGAGAAGGTGCTTAAAGCTGAAAAACCTGTAATGGTGGATTTCTGGGCTCCTTGGTGCGGACCATGCAGAATGGCAGGTCCAGTTCTGGAAGAATTATCAGAGGAGTATTCTGATAAGATTAGTATTGTCAAACTCAATGTTGATGAGAATCAGCAAACCGCACAAAAGTATGATGTTATGTCTATTCCTACGACAATTATTTTCAAAGACGGTAAGGAGGTTGACAGACAGATCGGTTTTGCGGGGAAGCAGGGTTTTGAGAATGCTATTAAAAAGTTTATCGAGTGATAGTTTTCCTCATTATTATCTAGCACCGATAAAAACTATTAAATAATCGCTGCGAAGAATGAGTGACAATAAACAGATATTTGCTGAAAAGCCTGACAAGGATGATCCTTGGGATGTGGTTATTATCGGCTCTGGTCCTTCTGCGCTAACCGCTGCAATATACACTACAAGAGGTGCCGCCTCAACCCTGATAATTGCAGGTGAAAGCTGGGGAGGGCAGTTAATGTTAACAACAGAGGTGGATAATTTTCCGGGATTTCCTGATGGGATCAATGGTCCTGAGCTTATGAAAAGAATGCGTGCGCAAGCTGAGAGGTTTGGTGGTGAGATTATTGACAAGAGAGCAACTGAAATAAACTTGGACAATAAACCTTTTGAAATAAAAACAGGTGAAGACCTACACAAGGCTAAATCGATAATTATTGCAACAGGTGCTGAGACAAGATGGCTTGGAGTTTCCGGTGAAGATAGTTTAAGAGGAAGAGGTGTGAGCTCCTGCGCTCCTTGTGATGCTCCGTTTTTTAAAGATAAAAAGGTATTTGTTGTAGGTGGAGGGGATGTGGCAATGGAGGAAGCCTTGGTTTTAACAAAATATGCCAAAAGTGTAACTATTGTTCACCGGAGAGATGAGTTACGTGCATCCGAGGCAATGCAGGAAAGGGTCAATAACGAGGTTGGCAGAGGAAAGATAGACATTCTTTGGGATACTGAAGTTGTTGAGATGGTGGGTGATCAGAAGCTGGAGAAATTGAAACTTAAAACGAAAGCTGATTCAAAAAAGACAAAGGTGGAGGGTGAGCAAAAGGATGGATATGTTTTCTGGGAAGCTGACGCAGATGGTGTTTTTGTTGCGATAGGTCACCTTCCTGCAACTGAAATATTTAAAGGTAAAGTTGAGTTGGACGAAAAAGGTTATGTAAAAAGAATTGGCAAAGATAGCCATGGCAGCCGTACATCAGTTGAGGGGATCTTCGTGGCTGGAGATGTACACGATTATCACTACCGTCAGGCGATAACAGCAGCTGGATATGGATGTATGGCTGGATTAGACGTATTAAATTATTTAGATAAGCAGACACCATCTTGGTAAGAGATGGTTGACAAATCGGGAATTCTTAGGCAGAATTACACATACAGAAAATGGCAAGTAAAAAGTCTTTTGGAATAGAAAAATTAACTCCAGTTCTTATTATTGTATCTATTGTTCTGGCTTTTGCTGTTGGAGTCTTGTGGCAGAAAGTTCAGAGTCTTGAGTCGGGAGCTGTAAAAAGTGCAACTTCCAAAACGGTCGAACAAGACCCGCAGGAGGCTGTAGCAGCTGCTCAGAAACAAGCTCCTGCTCTTGGCAAGATCTCAGATGATCAAGCTGAAAAGCTTGCAGAGGTTACCACAGATGACCATATACGCGGCAATCCTGACGCTCCGCTAACGATCATTGAATACTCGGACTTTAATTGTCCCTACTGCGGAAAATTCCATGAGACCGCCAAACAAGTTCTTGATGAATATGAGGATGATGTAAGGTGGGTTTACAGGCACTTTTCTTATAGAATGCAAAAAGAAGCTGATTCCAAAGCTTTAGCATCAGAATGTGCAGCAGATCTGGGAGGAAATGATGCTTTTTGGGAATTTGCTGACGTTATATTTGAGGGAGAAACGGATCTAGAAGCTGCTGCTTCTGAGGTTGGAGTGAATGCTTCGGCGTTTAATGATTGTCTGGAATCCGGTGAGTTTTCTGATGAGGTTGAGCAAGATTATCAATCTGGTATTGAGGCTGGAGTAACAGGAACACCTGGAAATTTTATAGTTAATGAGAGTGGTGAAACATGGTTTGTTCCCGGTGCTTATCCTTTTGAACAGATCCAGAGCTATATCCAAGAAGCCCTTCAATAATATTTAATCATTAAAAATATTTAGTTCTGATTTTATTTTATTCCTTGCTTTTCCAAGCAATCATTAACACTTTTTTACTTGTCTAAGAAAGCATTCAAAGAAGGACATCCGGTGTTTTTCAAATTGAAATCTCTTCGTTCACACTATGTAAAAAACGTGTTGCAAAAACCCCGCCTGCAATTGCCTGAGCAAAGCGATGGCGGGCAGGTTTGGAATACTGCTTTTATTTTACGAATGTATTCATTCAACTCATCCAGATTGAATTTCTGACGGTTAAATGTTATTCAGTAAGATTAAGCAGTTCAACTAACTTATAAGCAACAACCGATGCGCTGCCCCAGACGTTGAAGGATATATTTATTCCATGCATTGGAAGTTCCACTATTTGATCAACTAGATCTAGTGTTTCTTTTCTTACCCCTGTGGTCTCGTGACCTAAAACTATTGCGACAGGGAACTTTGGCTGCATTTTTGTGTAGGGGATGGACCTTTTGTCTTGCTCAATCGCAATAGTATAAACCCCACTTTTTTTAAGCATCTTCACAGCCTCTGTTGAATTTTTGACGTGTTCCCAAGGGATCCATTTTTCGGTGCCGACTGCTGCTTTATGAATTCTGTGGGATGGGGGAGTTTCCATTCTTCCACAAAGATACATTTTTTCGATAGCAGTAGCATCAGCTAAACGGAACATGCTGCCGATATTGAAAGTGTCTAGTACTTCATCCAAAACAAAATATATCGGATTTCTTTTAATTTTTTTTAGATCTTCTTCAGTCGGCTCCGACCTCCTTAATTTTGTTGCATTTAACTTTTTCATCAGTTTTTAATTATAACATTGATATGTGATATTATCCTATATTATAGTATTATTTTTACTATTAATACTATAATTATGAGGAAAGAAGATTGGCAGTTTTACTATGAAAGGCCTGTTCGATCGTTTTCAGAAAGCACTTTTGCGTATAGACCTGTTATAAATAGACTCAGATTAAATAATCCAGATTTTTTAAGGGAAGATCAACCGCAGACATTTGTTTTAGGTGGCTTTCATGGTTGGTGTACAAAAGCAGAAGATTTTCGAGAGTTTTGTAGTTCAATTCATGGCCATACTGATGATCGGCATATTGTGCTTGATAAACACACAACTCCTTTTAGGCAAGACCCTACAGTGATTAATGGAGTTCAAGCAAATTTAGAGTACCTTCCCTTTGCTTCTAGAGAAATAGATCTCTTATTAATGGACTTTACTATAGATTTTATGGACGATGAAGCTATCAGTAAATTTTCTGAATCAGCAGATAAGGTACTTTCCGAAAAAGGTCTTATCATGTTACATAGTTTAACAAGAAGCGTGATTCCGAGATTATTGATGGAACATTGGCAAAGGTTAACAAATGGTGTAAAAGTGTACAGTCGAAAAGCTGACACAATAAAAGCTTTGATGCGGTATCAAAAACTCACTGACTTTACTTCTGCAGAAAATGATTGTCATGAATTGTCTGATGTGCTTACTTTTTCAAGAAGGCATAGTAAATATTCACGACACGAAGGAGATGCTTATATTGTAGAATGTTGACTTTTATAATTCGTTTCCAAGCAGTACAGTTTGTTGTCCTCCTTGCTTAATTAGTTAATTTTCTCTATGTGCAATTTTTCGTAAGTTTGTTGATTTATATAAATATGGACTAAGTCAGACAGAGGTTTTTGACATTATTGCTTGAGAGGTATAAAAACTATTAGATTAAATCTTTGAATTTTCTTAATACTCTTGCTGGCAAACTCATCCTGTGAGAAGGGTAATTCCTCATTAGAGTGTCATAGGAAATATTGCCATCAACCCAATCACCTACTAAATGTCTAAATTCTCTCTCTTCTGTGTCCATCCTACAAACTTGCCCTATTGGAGTAGCTGCTGGAGAATTTTCAATTCTTTCACTCATTGCTGCAAGTGTAGCATTAAGAAACTCGGTAAACAAGTAGTTATTAAATAAGATCTGATAAAAAGATAACTTGCGGTAAGCGGTATCTTTTACTTAAGCTTATTCAGAAGATTAATGTTGCTGGAAATTAGTGCTTCCTTTTTCTCTCGAGACAACTTCTTTAATTGAGATTCTCTTTGCATAGCATCTTTTCTGGTTTTATAACTTTCAGAGTAAACCAGCTTGATAGATTTAAAGTATCGAGTATATTTTGCAGATTTTGACTTCTTGTTTTTATGCTCAAGAATTCTTCTTTCCAAATTATTTGTCTGGCCAATATAAAGTGTGTCAGAAGAAGTACGGAGAATGTAAACATAATAAGTGATTTTTGTACTCATTGCATTTTCTCAATAGGATTTTATATGAGATATTATAACCGACTAATTTTTAACGTCGAAGACAATGAGAGAAGCTTTTTATTGTGAGTGTAATTTTCCCTCGTATTGCCATACTCGGAATCTTCTGCAACGTTTTACACCATGTCCTTCGATTTGCTAATCTCAGGACCTCGGAAACGGATTTCCTCGGGCTGCGGGGCAGGGATTCGAACCCCGATACTCGCCTCCAAAGGGCGATGTCCTACCATTAGACGACCCCGCAATGAAAATAGAATCTAGTATTTAGAATCGAGTATATAGGGGGATTAAATCGAGGAAATTCCTATGAGTACTATATACAAAATACTAAATACCATTTTGGTGACCCCACCCGGATTTGAACCGGGGTTGTCGGGATGAAAACCCGATGTCCTAGGCCTCTAGACGATGGGGCCGCGTTAATTAAAAGTCTTTTATACTTATCTAAAAATATCTATTTAGGTTATCGCGCTGAGCGTGATAATTACCAAGCTGGGCTTGGTGACCCCAGAGGGACTCGAACCCCCAACCATCACCTTAAAAGGGTGTTGCTCTACCATTGAGCTATGGGGCCAGGTCACCAAAAAACCAGCCTTCTTTGAAGGCTAGAGCTTATTTTATCATTTAAGCCCCTTTTTTTCTATTAAGAAAATTTCCTACATTCCAGATCGAATCGCAACCTTTATATTATTTAGCTTGCTCAAATATACCTCATATGCTGTGTAATATCCAAGACATTTTCTTGGAGTGTTATTAATCTCCCAAACAACATCATCAATCTCTTCCTGTGTTACTTCCCTAAAGTCAGTGCCTTTAGGGAAGTATCTTCTCAGAAGTCCATTGTGATATTCATTACTGCCTTTTTGCCAAGATGAGTATGGATCACAAAAGAATGTCTTAATTCCAATATCATTCAACTTGTAATGAAGATGATTCTCTCTTCCATTATCAAATGTTACCGATTTAACTTTATCTCTAAGGGTGTTTCCAAAAATCTCAAGCTGTGCCTTTAAAGCTTGGTCTGATGACATATCCTCAACCTTTTTTGCAAAGTACATTCTGGAAACTCTTTCCATCTGTGTATGAACTGCTGATCTATGATCCTTTCCTTCAACACTATCTCCTTCAAAATGACCAAACTCAGTGTTTTTGTCAATCACTTCAGGCCTGTCATGAATTGAAACTCTACTTGAAATTGAGGCTGATTTGTGTGATTTTCTTCCATACCACTTTCTTCTTTTCTTTCTTCCTCTTGTCAGGTATTCCCAAAACTTTCTGTGTTTGAAGTGATCTGAGTATATGTATGAATATATTGTTTCAGGACATATCCTCATATTAGGATCTTTGGGAAATACCAGCTTCATTCTTCCTGATATTTGTTCAGGAGACCAACCTCTCAGTAGTCTTAATATTGCCCATCTGAAAACTTTCTTATTCTTTAGAGGGTGTCTTTTTCCTGCAGCCGACTTCCTCTTTTCAGATACAGCTTGTGCATGAATGGCCACATAATATTCACCTTTAAAAGAGTTCCTTGTAATCTCACGGCCAATTGTTGAAGGGTCTCTTCCAAGCTTTCTTGCGATCTCTTTGTTTGAGATACCTTCTGATTTCCAAATTGCAATATTATCTCTTTCCCAACCTTGTAACTTTTTGTGTCCTTTTATACTTGCTCACCCCCTTTGAAGCTAAATATTTTACTTTATTAGGGGTTGCGATTGGATTTAGAACTTACATTTACTTAACTTATAACTAGAAATGATATAATCAAAGAAATGATAGATCCATACAGGAAAAACCAGCAAGCAAGGTTTAGTTCAGGAAGGCCTGAACCTAAGAATTTGACACCATCACAAAAGGCAGCTGCAAAATCAAAGGCATTCCTCCGAAAAACTCAATTCCAGCTATACAAAGGACAAGGTTTGTCAGATGAGGAGGCAGCAAGGCGGGTTGGGATAAAGATCCCTTTCGGAAGACGATTTAACATTATTGACATAATGAAAAGGATCAACGAGGGATCATAGTGGGTCTTATCAGCAAATATCGCGAAATACTAAAATAACTTAAGCTGCCAAAATAAATATGGGTAAAGAGCATTCGCCGATGAACTTGGACGCAGCTGTCGAAGTGATTCCAGAGGCAATTTTTGGAGCAATAAATTCAATAATCACTGCAATTTTGGGTTTGCTGCAGTTTTGATCCCAAAAACACAAATTACAAACTTTCAGTCAATAGTAGTTTATTTTTTGATTTGCGAAAACCACAAATCTTTCCATTTTTAATATAAAACAAACAAGAAGCAAAGCAGGAGAAAGAAAATTCCCTAGCTATTTCATGTCAGGAGATGCTTTATTTCTGAACAACAGATGCTATATACTAGATTCAAGATACCAAATACTAACCTATGCCTGCTCAGGATAGCCAATCGCTCAATTCACAAGATAATCAGAAATTCGCCTCAAATATCTCTACTCAGAGATTGATCGATGTATTTTCAATAAAGACTCCCGACCCGGGAAAATTTCTGGGTGTTGTAATTGAAGAGTCTGTTGGACTTTTAGCATCAGACATTTTATTTGAACCGGGAAGGAATGAGTTCAGTGTGAGGATCCGCATTGATGGAGTTTTATATCCTTTGGGTGATCTAAGCATCAGTATCTACAACCAGCTTACAGCAAAGATAAAAGTGCTAAGCGGACTTGACCCGACAGATAAAAGGAAGATCCAAGAGGGACAATTTACCCATAAGGTTGGTGAAAGAGAAGTGAACTTGCGTGTTGAGATCGCTCAAACAATTCACGGGGAATTGGTGGTTTTTCGTATTCACGAAAAGTCCAATATCATAATGAAGCTGTCACAGTTGGGGTTCAATCCCCAGGCTTTTGAAGTGTATAAAAAGATGTTGGACCGGAATGCCGGACTGGTGCTTTCGTGTGGCCCAACAGGAAGCGGAAAAACTACAACACTTTATTCAACGATAAGTAAGTTATCAGGAAATAATCTTAATATTATGACGATAGAGGATCCGGTTGAATTCGTTTTGGACGGTGTCAACCAAATGCAGGTTCATAACGATATAGGTTTCACATTTGCTGCTGGACTTAAGACCATACTCAGACTCAGTCCGGATGTGGTGCTTGTAGGAGAGATAAGGGATGCAGAAACAGCCGGAATTGCCACAGAGTCGGGGTTAACAGGACAGCTGGTTTTATCAACGGTCCATGCACAGGATTCCATGAGCGCACTATTCCGTCTTGTTGACCTTGGGATAGAAGCATATCTTCTCAATTCGTCCCTGACAGGTATTGTTGCCCAAAGGCTGGTGAGAAAGAATTGTCCATCTTGCTCATCACCTTATCAGCCAACTGAGGATGAGATAGCCTTTTTCCAGTCGGTTATCGGCAGACCTCCCAAACAGCTCATGAAAGGGGTCGGATGCAGCGAGTGTAATAATTTAGGATATAAGGGAAGAACCGGGATCTATGAAGTGCTTTTGATGGATGCGAGATTGCGTGATCTTTTAAGAAGCAAGGTCAATGAGGATACGCTGCGAAAGAACTTAATGCAAAGCGGATTCATGAGTCTTTTGGTTGATGGTCTTTTGAAATGTGAGATGGGAATAACGACCATTAGCGAAGTTCTGAGAAATGGATTTAGGGTAGTATAATTTATTAAGATCAAAAAACATGCAACTTTACGATAGCAGCGACGATTTTTTTCATTCAAGGACGGGTAAACATTTTTCTGAGTGGAAATCCGTTTTGAATTCTTTGGGAGCACTTCAAAAGGGTCATACTTGGATCGTCGAATTTCTCCAAAAGGAGTATCAATTACTGCCGGAGTGGGCTGAGGCAGTATCCATCCGTTATCAAAGAGAAGCTTATATGTAATTTTTATATATCTTAGGTGAGGTTTTTGGGTGGCTTTTCAGACTGTTCGATTAATAATTGTTTAACTTCGGGAACTTCTTCTCCGTGATAGTTTTGGAATGCTCGAATAATTCTCCCCAATGTCCATCGACCAGTAATTTCATGAATATATTTCCTGGATGTTGTTCCTGGTATTCCTAGTGATTCATTGTCATTATCAACTCTGACAACTGAGGCTCCAACGACGTTATGATCATTCATCATGTCAACTATAACTAGTCTATTCCCTGGAAGTTGATCTGAAGTAAATTCGTCACCAAAACGAACATAAATATCTTTTTCAGCCATTTTCCGCAATTATACTCTGTTAACTGCTGTTTTGATAACTGAAATGTATATTAGTTAAAAAATTACCCAAAGTATGAGTAATGTGGTAACTAAAAAAATATTGAATATGGGGAGTAGTGTGGTATAATACACCTAGTCGCAAAGTTTGAAAGGCTTTGTGGCTGAATTTTAAATAAATGAGATAGTAGTATCTACCAGATGGATCTTTCGCAAGGTTGCGGGAGACTTGAGACCAAACCCACCATCCGGTGGGATTTTTCGTTTCTAAAGGGTACTACAACTTAAGTTTGCACATTAAAAAATTATCGGAAACTAGGCCCCTTCGCAAAATAATATTATAGTATTACTTTGCTTCGGAGGCCTTAGGACGCAAAGCAAATTGAGAAACTTAATTTGTGACGTGTCCTAGTTCAATTTCAAATTGAGAAAAGTTTAACTACAGGATTTATGCTATAAAAAGTATTCAATTACTAAATGTAGCGACAAGACGTATAATCCCTTGATTTTTATAATTCAGGGATCTTCGTGAGGGTTTGATCCTGGCCCAGGATAAACGCTGGCGGCGTGCTTTGGTATGCAAGTGGAACGATTCACCTTCGGGTGAGGAGTCGC
>JAFGPD010000016.1 GCA_016926185.1 Candidatus Woesebacteria bacterium
ATTTTCACTATTATTTTCTTATTGTCTGAGGATAGCAATTATGATACGAACCTACTCGACCAAATCCTCTCCACTTTTCAGTTCCTTATCAACTCTGAAACTGGCTTTCCTACTCCCACCTCAATTCCAAAAACCACTTATACTGACTCAGAATATGGTTATAAAATAACATACCCTGTAACGTGGCGATTTCGACGAACTTACGGAAGTGATATTTCCAAAGAAGCTTTATTCAATGATATTTTAAGTGGTATTGACCTACATAAAGACACTACAGCAAACGTCGGTGTTAATGTCTTAGATGCTCATGAAGAAACTGATATCGAAGCCTGGATTACACAATATGACCTCAATTATCCGAGAAACGCTCAAAAAAAAGTTACTTCACATCAAGGTAGAAAGTCAATTATGTATACCTATGAAGATAACCAACATACCCCTACCACTTCTAATCAAACGCTATATTTCCTATCTGATAATAATGCTTATCGGATTTTCTCTTGGGAGTACGATCAAATATCAGAAGAGACAAAATCCATAGTCGACAGTTTTACACCTTGAGAAGATATTCTGAAGTATCTTCTCAAGAGAGTTCTATTAGTGCTAGGTCAATCACTTCAACTAATTGAATTACCCTATAACAATAATCATAAGATTTTCTATTGTGTGATAAAATATGACCATTAGTGAGAAAAATTATTGACAAACTAACCAATGAAAAATCTGCTCAAAATCCGAACAATTTCACCAACCCTATAAAATCGGTTCTTACCCTTATTGGAAAACCCTTCTATTATCTTTTAATAATTACTGTTGTTGTTGCCTACTACGCAACATCCCGACTTGGGAGATTCTTTTTAAAAACCAAAAAGGACCTAAAACTCACCCTCTTTCGTATCTCCGGATATGCACCCAAGTTTTCTCATATAAAGAACATACTGGAAAAATTAACTTCCAATTACCTTTCTAAAAACATAAGTAGAATAAAGCAGGTTCTTTATAAATTTGTAAAAGAGTTTGAAAAAATATCTCTTATAAAAAAGAAGAAAAAGACAGTACAAGTCTATCCAAAACCAAAATTGTCAGAGCTCACTGAAATATTAAGTAAATTATTTACACCAGTAAACTTAATCATTAAAGGATTTCTGTATTTTCTCACCCTTTTAGCCAGAGCTTTTTATTTTTTGCTAAATTCTTTTTTATCTCTGGTTCAATTTGTTTTTAGCAAAATTCTAAAACCTCTCGGAGAAAAGCATTTTGCAAAACCTCCCAAGAAAAAGGCAGTAAAGAAATATAAAAGCTATAAACATGCAGTTAATTTTAAACTTCTCATTTTCACACTTTTATTTTTTATATTTTTCATCACCCCCGTAACGATCCTCAAATCTCTTACAAAAGACCTCCCCTCTCCCGAGGGGTTGGTAAAAAGAAAAGTCAGTGTCTCAACAAAGATCTATGACCGAAACGGAATTCTTTTATATACGATCTTTAAAGATGAGAATAGAACTCCAATTAAAGTTGAAGATATTCCTCTCCATGTAAAACTGGCAACACTCGCAGCTGAAGATGCGGAATTTTATGATCATCCCGGTTTTTCGGTAAGAGGGATAATGAGAGCCACGATTAGAAATCTAAAAGAGGACGATCTCGAAGGTGGTTCAACAATCACCCAACAACTTGTTAAAAACACTCTTCTCACTCCTGAGCGAACACTCAAAAGAAAGATAAGAGAGATCGTGCTGGCAATACAAGTTGAACAAAAGTATACCAAAGACGAAATTCTTGAAATGTATCTTAATGAAGTGAGCTACGGGGGTGTTGCCTACGGAATACAAGAAGCTGCAAAGATCTACTTTGGAAAAGATGTTGACAGACTCACCTTGGGTGAAGCAGCACTTCTGGCAGGCCTTCCCAGAAGCCCTACAAAATATTCTCCTTTTGGAAGTGACCCTGAATCATCTTTCAGAAGACAAAAAGATGTTCTCTGGTTAATGCAGGTTAACGGCTATATCCCAGAAACACAAAGACTCAAAGCTGAAGAAGAAAAAATAAATTTCTCGCAAAACAGATTCAGTATAAGAGCGCCTCATTTCGTCGCTTACGTTCGGCAGATATTAGAGGAAAAATATGGTGCAAATATGGTCGAAAAAGGCGGACTGAATGTTACAACAAGTCTTGATTTCGGAATACAGCAACAGATGCAGGAAATCGTGAGGCAGGAGATATTAAGTTTGCACAATCTTAACGTGGGAAACGGCGCTTTATTGGTCCTTGATCCAAAAAACGGGGAGATCCTGGCAATGGTAGGTTCAAGCGATTATTTCGACATTGAAAATCAAGGCAATGTCAATGTAACCACATCACTAAGGCAACCCGGCTCATCGATAAAAATTGTGAATTATGCTTACGCCCTTTCAAACGGATACTCCGCAGCAAGCATACTTGAGGACTCCCCTGTAACCTACCAAGTCGATGGCCAGGAACCTTACACTCCCAGAAATTACGACAATCGTTTTCGTGGAAATTTGACACTGCGGTCTGCATTTTCTGAAAGCAGAAATATCCCAGCTGTAAAAACCTTGGAAAGCTACGGAGTGATCAACATGATAGAAATGGGAAGGGAAATGGGTATAACAACTTGGTCTAATCCGGACAATTATGGATTGTCACTTACTCTCGGCGGCGGAGAGGTAAAACTTTTAGATCTTGCTAGAGTATATGCAACTGTTGCCAACCACGGGAACCGTCCGCCATTAACACCAATTCTGAGTGTCAGTAATTTCGAAGGTAAAATAATTGACGATCGAGTTTGTGTTCAATCAGATACCACTGAAGATCAAGAAACCATCCTTACAAAAAACAATGATAAAAATCCTTTAATTAACGAGTCCCAAGCTTCGACCGTTTCCGCTAAGATCGTGAGTACTGAAGCTGTCGGAAAATGCGAGACAAAACAAGTCCTTGATGCGCGCGTTGCATTTATCTTAACTGACATATTGAAAGACAATATCTCACGTGCACCCGCCTTCGGCAGCAATTCACAGCTTGTGATACCCGGACACGATGAGGTTGCAGTTAAAACTGGCACCAGCAATAGTCTAAGAGACAATCTGACAGTAGGATACAACCAAGACTATCTTGTGGCAGTATGGGTGGGAAATAACGACAACACACAAATGAGCAGAATTGCATCTGGCTTGACAGGTGCATCAAGTATCTGGAATAAAGCCATGTCAACCCTCTTGTCGGGCAAAGAAAGTAAACAATGGGAAATACCGGAGGGAACAGTGAGACTTCCAATCTGTCCTTATACAGGAACTTTATACTGTGAGGGTTGTCCAATAAAAATGGAGTGGTTCCTGGCAGAAAATGCACCTAGCAAAAATTGCTCACCAGAGTGGTTTGAGCAAAAAGAGGAAGAGGAGGAAAATTCCGGAACTGAGATCATCAGAATAACAACACATAATAATTCCAACTAAAGATCATCAGCAGACTCCGCTTCATAGATAAACCGGCTAAGTTCCGGAAAAACAAGATCTGCTTCTTCCACCATAACCCCTTGACCCATCAACACAACAACGTAAGGATTGTCCGTATATACAATTCCTGCATCGTTAACAACACTTACTTCCCTGCCATATTTATGAGCAACCCTGATATCACTGGGAATTCCTGCCGCCAAATGATCCTCATAGATCGTATTGGTCAAAAAAGATAAAAGCTCATCTTGGTCATCTTTTTTCAGGATCGCACCCTCCCAAAGTTTTTTAAAAAACAATCCGATATCCTCAGGTGTGGTTTTGTTTTCTTCAACAGAGGTGTTTTCCATTCCAATACTAGATATTATCTGTTCAGTTCGATCCTTTCCAAGAGTATATAATGCAATGTTATAAGCAGTATTATCAGACTGCTTCCCCATCAACTGGATAAGTTCTCTATATGTAACTTCATATCCCTCACTCTTCAAGGAGAGACTTCCCGACCCTCCAACTTTATCTTCTTCCCTCAATATATAAGTATCATCCAGATTCAGCTTTCCTAATTCTTCTTCCAAATACATTCCAACCATTACAGGTAGTTTTATCAGCGAAGCTGCCTGAAAAACTGTTTCCTGTTCCACACCATAGCTGATACTACTGTCCAAATTAAAAACATAAAGACCATATACTCCTGTAAGTCCATATGTCTTACTTTTAAATCCTTCGATAATTTCTTCCGTGATTTCCTTCTTTGAAATATCTCCTTCAATAACTATTTTCTCTTCACCTAATATCGGAACCTTGAATTTTGGAATCGACAGCCTGGGCAAACCAGGAAGCTTCCAGCTTCTTGCACGAAATGATAAAAACGCAGATATTAATATCGTTCCCAAAAGAAATATTGCAAGTGTTTTTCTTTCCTTTTTTCCCCAAGGTTTTGGTGGAACCTTCTTTTTCTTTCGAGGTTTTCTTTTTTTCTTCTTAAGTTGTTTTTCATCCTGAACATCCTCTTCCTCTCCCTCCTCTTCTTCTTTTTTCTTTTTTTTCTTTTTACCAAAAAGTCCCATGAATTGAATTTTACCATCAATTAGTTTTCAATTAAAAATACCCGGATAGTGTTAAAATAAAACTGGTGGAGAAATACTTCGACAACGCACTAAGAAAGATCGTAGCAGCTGCAACTTTGATATTAATCATTGCTGTTCTGATAATGCCGGAACCAAAATATTACAAGTACAAAACATGTACTGATTCAATATCTACTGACTCCCCTGATACCACCAATCAAAAATGCGGACCGAATGTGATCGAATGGGGACCTTCTATTGCACAAAGACTGAGAGATGAGTATATGAGAAGAAAAGAGGGATCTCAAATTTCAATAATCCTACCCTCTCCACCTAGTGTTATAAAAAACTGGGATACTTACTCAAGTGAAAATCATAATTTTCAGTTCAAATATCCAGAATTTCTGGACATCATCAACGAGGGAAAAGATCAATTCAGCTATATTTTGTCATTAACCTTGGCAGACAAAACTGAAGGTATTGACACTTATGACGTTAATGTCGTTATCGACTCAACAAAAGACACTGAAGAAAACCTCAACTTTTGTATAGAAAATGCAGGAGAGGCCAGACAAACAGCAACTTACAGCTATGAGGGTAAAAAACTTCAAATAACAAATCAAATACTAAAGATCGGGAACTATAATGCATGTATGCAAAAAATGAACATGGGTAACCAATTAATTTATAATGTTCTAATTAAAAAAGATGACAACTTCTTGACCATTCAATTCCTAACCGAAGGAGATCCCGACTCTGTCGAAGAATTGACCAATCAAATATTATCTACAATAACTTATGCTGAAGAATGAGTACTTACACTAACTAAAACTCTTCCACAACTACTCCACTGCTTCTTGCTTTTTCCAGCCACTCCGGCATATCCGACTCCGCTAAAAGCCCGCGTTGCCCCCCAACATAACCTATGACTGAAGCTGAATTAATTGTTCCCCACAAAAGAGCCTCCTCAAAACTTTTACCCTTGATCAGGGCAGAAATACAACCAGAACCAAAGGAGTCGCCAGCACCAGTTCTTTCATATGCATCAACAGGCAAGATCCCTGCGTGAATGAATTTTTGACCATCATACACGTAAGAGCCTTCAGCGCCATCAGTAATAATACATTGCTTTGGGCCCAGATCAGATAAAGCTTTCAGAAGTTCCTTCATATCATTATCTTTGCCTTCTGTCGCTGTTAATGTTTCCGCTTCACTTTTATTTACATAAATTATCTGGGTCAACTCCATCACCGGTTGTATTGTACTAAGACCTGCCCTAAGCTGCCTACTGCCTGGATTAAAAGCCAGCTTTACATTTGGATGCTGCCTTTTCCAATCAACAAAATGATCATAGAAAGGCTGAAATGTCTCCCCCATAGAAGTTAGATACACCCAGTCTGTTTCAGGCAAATTTACTGGAAATTCATAACTTCTTGGCGCATGATAAGAGAAAATCGTCCTTTCACCTCCATAATTAATAACATTTGAAAAGTTCGTGTTTGCATGTGCCTGCATTATCACATAGTTAAGATCCACCTCTTCTTTATGGAGCTTCTCAACGATCATTTTTCCGACAATATCATCACCAAGAGTAGAAACCAAAGCGGAATTTACACCCAACCTCTTTGTCCCAACAGCGTTGTTGGCAGCATTTCCTCCAACAGAAAAGTCCAAATGCTTGACGGGGATCTTGTCACCATAGGTAAAACAAATGAAGCTTTCCTTTGATTGAACCTCACAAAACTGCTCGTGTTCTGTTGGTTCCAAAAAAACATCCAGAGTTGCGTCACCTATAGATAAAAGCTGTAAGTTATTCATTTTCCATCTCACTCCTGTATTCGCCCTTCAAAGCCAAACTATTAAGCTTTGCTCTTTTGATGAATTCTCTCTGAGCAATTTCAATATTCTCATCTTTCCCCTGCCAAGCCTCAAGCACGGGTTCCTGCAAGGCACGTCCGAAACTGAAATTAAGCTCCCATGGATGAGGACCTAATTTATTGATCGCATCAAGATACTCCGTTGATTGAACTGGACTCAAACCTCCGGATAAATAGACCACGGATGGCACTGCAACAGAAACAGAATCCTTCATAACTCTTACAGTATGTTCGGCAATTTCTTTTGGAGATAGTTTATTGGGATTATCTCTGCCTGGAACGATCATGTTCACTTTTAAAATCAACCCTTCCAATATCACTTTGTAATCATAAAGCTCGGTGAACAAAACCTCCAGAGTATTTCTCGTTACTTTTTCGCATTTCTCAACACTATGATCCCCATCGATCAGAACCTCCGGCTCGACAATAGGAACAATTTCTGCGTTTTGTGCAAAAGCCGCGTAAATGGCCAGATTTTTCATGTTGGCTGTCAATGCGGGCCTTGCAACCGAACCACCTCCAACAGGAATCACAGCACGCCACTTGGAAAATCTTGCACCTAACTCCCGATACTCCTCAAGTTTTTCTTCCAAACCATCTAACCCCTTTGTAAGTTTTTCTTTTGGAAAATTAGGAAAATCTACTTTTCCCTTATCAACTTTTATTCCGGTCATTATTCCTCTTTCCTCCAAAAGCTCAGGGAAGTGTTTACCATCATCTGAGTACTGACGAATTGTCTCATCAAACATAATTACCCCACCGATGTATTTTTCTATCTCCGGAGTTGTAAAAAGAAGCTGCCGATACCTTCTGTGATTTTCCGGAGTTGACTCAACACCAATATTATCAAATCGCTTTTTTATAGTCCCAGTAGATTCGTCTGCAGCAAGAATCCCCTTGGTGTCAGTAACCAGATCTTGCGCAGTCTTAACTAAATACTTCTTATCCATACATATTCAATTTAGCATTACTTTAAATAAACGACAACCGATACGCAAAAAGGGCTGCTGAGCCCATGATCTCATTCTGTTATAATTATTTAACAAAAGTATGTCCAACGATAATCCGAAAAATAATGAGCAACAAGAGAAAGGCAAGGAAAATACTCCAAATGAAAATTTGGCAAACCTTCCCAGCTCTGCAGATGAAAGTAAAACTCCAGCAAAACCTGAAGTAAACCAAAAGACTGACAGAACACTGGAAAAACTTAAGTCCAAACCTACTGAAGAAATCAAAAAAAAGATCCACCAGGATATAAAATCACGTGCTTTTAAGTACAAAACTTTATCAATTATTGTTTCAGCAATACTGTTTTTGTTTCTTTTTGGTCTATCAGTAGCAGTTTCTTATTATAAAAATCTAACACCCCCACCCGATGTAAACTATATCCCCAAAGCCGAGATCTCTTTGCCAAGTGAAACACCAGAAGAAAAATTTGAAACTACGAATTGGAAAACATATAGCAGTGACAGCTTAGATTTTAGTTTTAAATACCGTCCAGATTTAGATATCGAAGAAAGCGAAGACGGCTACATACTACAAAATAATAATAAACTTGAAGACTATGGATCACTCTTTAACGCAAGTTTTAGATCCTTAGACAATGAAAACAACTACACCCCTAAAGAGTACGCCGAGCAACAGCTGTGTAAAGAAGCCAACTCTGAAGCATTCTGTATTGACAATGTAACTGAAAATCTAAAAGAATATAGCAACAACAACGTTATAGGTATTTGGACTGTATATAACTTATATGAAAATCCAATAACTGCTGTAATTTTTACTAACAACTCAGAGCTTTACATATTTGAAACTTCAGGAGAAACTGGTGAAAATGCTACAAAATTAGGATTGGAAACTTTTGACAAAATCCTTTCAACGATAGAATTTACTGACAATGATGTACAAGGTGCCTCAACAACCTATATCCCTTGTATAAATGATAATCAAGAAATTTTATCTGAGGTTGTACAGTGTGAAGAGGTTACCGAGAAATCTTGCCTTGAATATGTCGATCAGTTTAACTACTGCATGAAGTCTTGTCTTAACATCGTGGATGAGGATGAATGTAAAGATATTTGTCGCCCGGTCTGCGATACTGAACCTTTAGAAGAAATTTAAAACACCTCACCTTTGACCAATTCAGCGTAATATCATAATATCGGTTCAATATTATGGAAAAGTTCATTTTTTCAAAGAAAATATTTTTTGTTATTTTTGCATTCTCATTTCTAATATTTTTATTCCATACCTATTACACAAAAAGTGCGATATTTGCCGACGGTAAGTTCTACTATGCAATAACACGTTCGTTGGTGAAAGATTTTGATATTAATTTCGAAAACGACTTTCCCCTGCTTGGGCTTGCACCAAACAAAACTGTCACGGGCTATGTCTGGAATAAATATCCACCCGGCAGCTCAATGGCATGGACACCTCTATTTTTTACCATCGATAGCCTTTCTCAAATTCTTGAGAATATTGGAATATCAGTTGACACAGATGGTTTTGGGATTTATTACCAGTCTTCCGTGGCATTATCATCAATATCCCTTGGGGTTTTCGCACTCATCCTAATCCATAAACTATTATCAGAATATTTTTCAGAAAAAGTGGCAACACTGACAATTCTGACAATGTTTTTGACAACCAATTTACTGTTTTACATTGCAGTTGAGCCAATAAACTCCCACGCTGTATCTTTCTTCACTTCAACTCTGTTTGTTTTTTACTTTTTGAAACACAATGAAGATAAATACTACTATTTTGTGCTCGGATTAATTGGCGGTTTTGCCGGACTTGTCCGCACACAAGACATCCTCATTCTGATAATTCCAACTCTTAATATCCTCCTTAAACATAAAACAAGATTCAAAACCCTTGCTACTTGCTACTTTCTACTTGCTACCGGATTTATATTTGGTTTTCTTCCCCAAATCTATTTCTGGAAAAAAATATTCGGAACCTTCTGGTATAGTCCTTACCTTAATGAGGGCTTTTCTTTTTCTCCTATAGAAATATTAGATACTTTATTCAATAGAATGAATGGTCTTTTTTATATCACACCAGCTATCGGAATTTCATTAATCGGACTGTTACTTATGTGGAAAGAGAATAATTCCAAATCAAACAACTTAACCTCGATAGGCATAATCTATTTTTTATTTCAGCTTCTTTTAGTGACTTTTTGGTCGCCATCGATCGGCGGTTCTTTCAGTAATCGTATGATGATAACAACATTACCGCTTCTATCTTTCGGTTTTGCAAAAATAATAGAAATGATCTACAAAAAAACTAATTTGAAGTTCACACTTTTTCTAGTTGCCATATTTGGATTTTCTAATGCATTGCAAATAATAAAATATTTACTGCTATACTGAAATTGTGGCTAAAAGTAAAAAAAAGATAAAGCAATCATTCAGGAAGCAATTAAAAGAAAACAAACAGCTTCTTTTAGGAATATCTTTTGCAATTTTTATGCTATTGTTTGCCTCATTTGCGGCAAGGAGTGACTTTTTTAGAACACAAAAAAACAGTAAACCGGTTCCTGAAGAACTTACAAAAAGTCTAACCCAGACTCCTAGCACTACAGATTGGTTAACTTATACAAACAATGAATATGGATTTTCATTTAAATATCCGGAGTATATTAGAGAGCATGGTTTTGGCTCGTCATTTGGTAACAATCTCATTTGGATATCAGGACCAGATAGTTTAATTATTAGGATCAACATAATACCATCAAACAAAAATCCTGAAAAATGGTGGAGCGAACAAGTAACAGAACCATACTCAAAAAAACCTGTAAACTGCTATGAACTTGAAATTGTTAACAATGTTAATAGCACCTATTATCCTGAAAATATATTATTAGACCTAAACAAAAAATTACTTATTGCAAGTAACACTCGCAATGATGAAAAAATATGCCTTGATCCACCAATAGTCAAATTGATTATGTTTTCTCATAATAACAATCTAATAATAATCACAAGTGGAATATCAACCTTATCTGAAGATATTTTATCAACCTTTGAAATTCTAAACGAACCAACTATTTCAAATGAATGTGTTGTAACTGGTTGTAGTAATCAAATCTGTGCAAGCGAAGAGTTAGTGACAACCTGCGAACATAAAGAAATTTATTCATGTTATGAGAATGCTACTTGTGAGGTTCAACATGACGGAGAATGCGGCTGGACCATGGATGATAGCTTAAGTAAGTGTTTGCAATCTTATGTTGGTGAACCTTCAATTTAAATACTTGCTGTACTGAAGATCCTGCATCATGTTAATTTC
>JAFGPD010000017.1 GCA_016926185.1 Candidatus Woesebacteria bacterium
CTGGTCGGGGTGGCCGGACTCGGTCACGTGTCCTAGTTTCATTATGCAAAAGTTACTTTATAAATTAGGAAACTTTTGCTAACTCAACATATGGCACGTCACCACGCCTCCCTCGCAAAACGCTATCATAGTAAATATTTTTTAAGGGGGTTAATTAATGAGTTTTGCTTCGGTCCGGCATTCTCGCCCGGCCCGCAAACTTCAACATATGGAAAATTCTCGTCAACTTTTCACTTGCGTTCAAAGCTTACGAGAATTTTCCATGGTCGAGCAGTACGGTCATGGAATATTATACTCTCCAGGCTAGAAACGAGACAAATGAGACAGTACTTTGGGGTTGTGTATTAAGTTCAGGAAGTGCTGAACGTTTTCAGTACATACTTTCCTTCAGCGTCAATGTTTAAATTTATTGCGCCATCATATCGTGTTGTAAGCACTTTCCTCATGGTTCCTAGGTTTGAAACTTTCAACCCATAAGTGTGTGCTGCATATTTATCAGTACAACTTGTTTCTGATACTCCCTTGTCGCTTATGATCACCAAATGTGGAGTACAATAGTTGAAAACATCTGCACAATAGCCATTTTCTCGTCCATGATGTGATGCTACGTATATGTCTGTCCTTTTTAACATTTCTCTGAATGCTTCACTTTCCAAGTGTTTTTTCCAACCCGCTTCTTCAAGGTCGCCTGGAAGTAAGACACACCAACCTTGGAACATAGCAAACGTGCAAATACTCAAGTTATTAATATCAGAAAAATCTTTTGTTGTATTCCAGAATTGCGCAAATTGCACACCGCCCCAGTCGTAAGATGGATCCTCAATGGGAGGCGCGGGTAAATTAAACCTTTTTTTATATTCTATGTATTTTTGTACGATCTCTGGTATCCCGTCAACGTGATATTCATAAAGAAATTCTGTCGTTATTTCATCATGTGATGATAGTGTATTTACACTTAGGTACTTGCTGACGTATTCAACATCAGAAATGTGGTCGGTATCGGGATGTGTAATCACTAGCCATCTTATGTTACTTCCATAGTTTCTAGCTAAATGTAAGGCAGGTGAAAAATCTGCTCGGTTTCCAATATCAAACAGAAACCTATCATCATTGGCATTTGGTAACTTGAGAACTATTGAGTTTCCGTGTTCCACATCGAAAACTGTAAGGTTAAAGTTATTCACTTAATTTCTCTTTCAAATAAATTAACACAGCCGAGTTGATTACTTTTTCCCTATATTTTTTAAAAAACATGGCTCTTTTATAAAAGATAACGCAGAAAGCTAAGTTCACAACAAAATACACGGTGGCCAGATAAGGCGTAGCAACAACGTGATCATTCGACAGGTATAGTTTAAAGCTGCTACCATATTCTACTAGTACTGTAACTACTGCCGTAATTGCAAATATTAAAGAAAGTGATTTGTTAAAAGTTTTTTGATACTGCAAATAATCATACGTACCCGACACTCCCTGATTATTAGCAAGTATCGTTTCCTTTAACATAAAAAGGTCAAGTCCGTGCATACTCTCAAGGTCAAAGCTCTTAACCAGTAAGTCATTAGTAACTTTTGTAAAGCTAAGATCCGAATTCTTATCTTCTATAAGACTTCTGATTCGTGCTGCAATTTTACCTTCTACAGTTTTAGGATTATTAACTCCATGACCTTTTGAATCCTGTTCTTTAAGGGAGTGATATATCCTCCATCCGTATTTTTTTGGGGAGACATCTAAAATTACTGACAGGCTGTGAAGTATTTGTCCAAGAGGGTATGATAGTAATAGAAAAACCCATATATTGTTAAATACAGTTATTAGTCCTTTCTGTCCTATTATTGGGCTTATAATAAATACCAACAACAATCCCGGTAATACGTATCCTATAAAGTCATATATTGCAATTTTAATACCAGAAATCATGTTTTCCATTTTGCTACTCTAAAATTTAGTGTCCTTTGGTGGGTTGGGGTCACTTGCTGGTGGTACCGTGTCGCTATCGCGAATTTTTCCATCTGGGCGATGAATCCTAACTTCACCACCACCTGAGTTACTTGCCAAGTTTTTTGCTGATCTTTCGGCTTCCGTCTGCGTGTCAAAAAATCCACTAGCACGTGAGCTCTGTTCTCTTATTACTTTGTATCCATCTTTTCTGTTTCCAGAAACATGATAGTTTGCCATAGTGTTTTCCTTATAAGCAAAAACGCCCACACAAAATACAACATTTGGGCAGGGCGTCTAAATTTTCTTGAGAATAACATTTTGTGGTATACTTTGCAAGAGGTATACATATGGATACTAAAGAATTAAATCAAAACTTAATAAAAACTTGGCATTTTATATGGAATTTTCAACGTGAACATGGTTATTCACCCACATTGGAGCAGATAAGAGAAGCGCTAAACTTGAAATCAAAGCGTGGTGCTTCGATACAGCTGGATAAATTGGAAAAGCTTAAAATAATCGACCGTGAAAAAAATGCTAGAAGGGCAATAAAGATTCTTGCAGCCCCGTTGGATGAGAATTTAAGCTATCAAGATCAACAAATAAAGGTTCCAGTACTTGGAGAAGTTATTGCTGGTGAACCTATGTTTGCAGAGGAAAATATTGAAGGTTATGCAAACCTTTCTCTTGCAGACACAAAAGGTAGAAAATCAACGTTCCTGTTGCGAATAAAAGGAAATAGTATGAATAGGGCTGGTTTTAACCCTGGTGATTTTGCTCTGATAATTCCGCAATCAACTGCTGAAAATGGGGATATTGTAATAGCATATGAGCCCGAAAATGAGGAAGCTACTATTAAGAAGTTTAAAAAGGTGGATGATTATGTTTTACTGCTTCCAGAAAGTAACGATCCTTCTTATAAACCTTTTATTGGGGATAAATTCGTAATCCAAGGAAAAGTATTAGGGAGATTTGATCAAAGGAACCTGGAAGTTATTGAAGAATCTTCATAAGATCCTCTTCTGTTTCATAGCATCTCAACTTGCCACTTAAATATCCAACCCTATAATTAACCCCATCACTCATTAACCGCCAATTTGTCTTTTCAAGAGTTGTACTAATAATCTTTTTGAGTTGTTTCTTGCTGTCGTACTCTTCTCTTTCTGGCTTTTCATCTGGGACTGTAAATGGTACTGCAACAAATTTACCCATATCGGGTTTTTCAAACTGTAATTCTATATAACCCTCTTTACTTAAAGCCTCTTTCAGCATCTTATTAACTTCAACAACCTTGATTTTCTTAAGATCTTTTGCTTTTTTATATGCTGGATCTGCCTGTTTTTCATTCATCTTTTTAAAATCTTCTCCAACCTGAATATGCCCTATTGGTAGTTTAGCTTTTGAACATACTTGATTCACATAATGATCTCGATTCTTTTTACCAAAACTTTCATGTGATTTTCCGTCTAGTTCAATAACTAATTTTGGTTCTGTTGTTACTGAATCTATTATTAAATAGTCAACTGTAAATTTTCTCAAGGTTTCTATCTCATCGTAAAGGTTTTCAAAAGAGTTATCTACCTCAACAAAACTAAGTAAATTTACTTGTGGTATCACTATATTATTCTCACCTAATTTGGAACTTAGCATCTTTAGCAGTGTTACCTCAGAAGCGTTTAGTAATGCTTTCTTCTTTTTAAAAACATCCTTATTACTTAAATCCCTAATTCTTTTTCCCTCGTGTCCGCAGGAAGCTACAGGCTTTTAAGCCTGTAGAGGAATGCAACGAAAAATGGTTTGTTTTGCTAGGGTAAAATATGATCAATGAGCAAAAAGTACAAATCAGGATCCCACACAAAACACAGATTGCTTTTTCACATTGTTTTTAGACCAAAGTATAGAAAGCGAGTTCTACGCTTTGGCTTAAAAACAAGATTACAAAAACTCTTTACACAATGTTGCCAGGTCAATGAGTGGAAACTACATGAGTTAGAAATTATGCCTGATCACGTCCATCTACTCTTACAAATCAATCCTCGGGATTCTTTATCTTCAGCCATTCAAAAACTCAGGGGTGGATCTTCGAGAGTGATCAGGGATGAATTCCCCGAGTTGGAGGAGTTTTTGTGGGGAGATGCTTTTTGGGGCATAGGTTATTTCGCAGAATCCGTAGGTAAAACCTCTGAAAAAGCAATCAGAAATTACATAAACCAGCAAAACAAACAGCAAGAGAGAGACTGCGGACTTTAGTCCGCACGAGTTTCATTTTTCTCTTTTATAATTAATTGTTTGAGCTAAAAGCAAAGTACATGCCAAAAACAGTAACGATATTAGTAAAACCACTAAATAATACATACTCATATATAAATAATAACACCTAGACTTTAGTGTGATAATGCGTCATCCATTGTGTAGATGACAAAAGCTAAAGAAGATATAAAATACTGCCTTTATGCTAGAAAGAGCTCAGAAAGTGATGAAAGGCAAGCTCGTTCTATCGAATCTCAACTTAACGAAATGCAGGAACTCGCTGAAAAGGAAGGGCTGAATGTTGTAGAGGTCAAACAAGAATCACATAGCGCAAAGATCTCGGGGACTCGTCCAGTTTTTTTGGAGATTTTAAAAGAAATCAACCTAGAGAAGTACAATGCAATTCTGGCATGGTCGCCTGATAGGCTCAGTAGAAATGCTGGAGATTTGGGTAGCTTAGTAGATTTGATGGATAGAAAGAAATTAGTTCACATAAAAACTTACAGTCAAAGTTTTACTGATAACCCCAACGAAAAGTTCCTGCTCATGATTTTGTGTTCGCAGGCGAAATTGGAAAATGACAACAGATCGCTTCATGTACAGCGTGGGATTCGAAACAAATGCGAAATGGGCTGGCGACCATGCCCAGCGCCACTCGGCTACATAAATTACAGCCATGAAGGTACCAAGAAAGTAATGCTGGATAAGGAAGTAGCTCCTTACATTAAAGAGTTATTCGACCTTGTTGCTGAGTGCAATTATAGTGGAAGAGACTTACGCGATCACTTAAAAAGTGACAAGAACCTAAGAAAATTAACAGGTAAAAAGATTCCTTTGAGCATGATTTATTCCACTTTGAAAAACACATTTTATTACGGCGAATTTGAGTATCCCAAAGGTAGTGGTAAATGGTACAAAGGTGCCCACGAGCCAATTGTTGATAAATGGCTTTTTGATAAGGTGCAAAAGAAATTAATAACATCTAAAAAGGTAAAATGGGGCTCCACATTCTTTTTATTTAAACACGCATTCAAGTGTGCTTATTGTGGTGCTAATTTTGTAGGAGAACAAAAAGAAAAGAGATTGAAAAGTGGAACTAGAAGAACATATACATACTACAGA
>JAFGPD010000018.1 GCA_016926185.1 Candidatus Woesebacteria bacterium
AATAATTGCTATAATTAATTATTAATATGCAAAGTAGTGAATGGTATCAGAAATTGATCAGACCATCGTGGTCTCCACCATCGTGGCTTTTTGGTCCAGTTTGGACCTTTCTATATATCCTGATCGCAGTTTCTTTTTTCAGAGTATTTCAAATGACCTCTCAAAGAAAGATCTCTTTCATTGTCGCTCTTCCATTCATTCTCAATCTTATATTTAACTTTGCATTCACCCCACTGCAGTTTGGGCTAAGAAATAACTTATTAGCAGCAATTGATATTGTTATAGTGCTAATAACGATTATTTGGGCGATGATCATTATTTATCCCCACCAAAAATGGGTTGCCTTCATACAAATTCCCTATCTAATTTGGGTTAGCTTTGCAACTGTGTTACAGTTAACTATCACTTATTTAAATCGTTAAATGTTTATAAAAACTTATCTAATTACCTTTACTGTGTTCCTGGGAATAGATGCTGTATGGCTCACATTGATAGCCAACAAATTCTATTCTAAGTATCTGGGCTATATAATGAAAACCAATGTGAATTTCGTTGCAGCTGGTCTGTTTTACCTACTTTTTGTGGTTGGCTTGGTAGTTTTCTCGGTTCTACCTGCACTAGAGAAAAACTCTTGGACCCAAGCACTTTTTCTGGGTGGTCTGCTTGGACTTATTTCCTATGCAACATATGATCTGACCAATCTAGCTACTATTAAAGATTGGCCTCTGATAGTCACCATTGTTGATATGGTTTGGGGAACGGTATTAGGCGCTTCAGTATCTGTAATTAGTTATTTTATCTCAAAAAAATTTAAATTTACTAATTAATCATTTCCAGCGATTTGACCTCGACACTATCATCTTTTTTAAAGAAATAAAATGCCGGTTCACCGGATGGGTAAGCTATTGATTTAACAAGGGTTAAACCCTTGTACACTTTGTCGGGGTCCATTATAAGATTCTCTCCAACTTCTCTTTCTGCTGCGACATAAAGAGTTTTATCATCCAAAACTTTTGCCAGGTTTTTAACACCGATCTTTCCAACTTGCCCAAAATAATATTTATCAAGCTTTTCCAGCTCACCAAAACCGAAAACTTCTTCCTTTTCCAGGTCTCTGGGCTTTTTCTCCGGATGAAATGGGTAGTAAGAAACAAAATATATCCATGGAGGCTCAACTGCGTTAGTGATAATAATTTTGTCGTAATCCGCCTCAATTTCCTTTACACTTAACACCAGTTGCTTATAACCTGCATGCCATGAACGTTCAGAATGCCAAGGATTATGATACCAATAGCTATGCTGATAAAGAATGAAATTGATAATTAACATGACAAAATATCCCGAAACCAATACTAAGTTCAAGGGCTTCTTAATATCGTTTATCACGAAATAGACCCCGTAACTTATTAAAAATATCAAAGGCGGTAACATTAGTATTGATCTGGTTGCATGCGTTCCTCCCCCTCTTGTGAGTGCGGCGGGCAGCACTGCGATGACTAACCAAGAAAGCATCAAATATTTATTGTTTTTGTTTTGAGAATCAGAGAAAAACACAATTGCACCAAAAATTAACATCAAAAATTCAACACGGTAGAACTGTCCCATTCCTTCAATTGAATGACGAAGATTAATGTCACCCCTGGTGAATAAAAAATCCGTTGAGAAAGAACTTAACAAATTACCGCTAATCTCAGAAAAAATTATTGAATACTTGTTATGAATTAGTCCTGAAGCTACTTTTGATAATGGTCCACCACCATACACCTGTCGCATCTTGCTATCAACTAATCGTTCATAATCTGCATCTGTTTCGAGGGTTGGATCGGTAAAAACACTGATGTAACTGAAACGATTTCCCGCCTGACCTTTTAGAGTTACAAAAACCATTGGTATTGCTAAAAATAAAATAACGATAATAGTCTTAATAAGTTCAAGCTTCTTTAAACCAGCAAAGCTTTTTCTCCAAATAGTAATCAATACCAAAACAAAAAACGGTATGAACAATTTTGCCGTACTATAGACCCATGGAGTTAATCCCAGCAAAAGTGCAGATAGCCACAAGGCTTTTCCTGTCTTTGTGTACTTTAGGAAAAAATAAAGTCCAAATATCAGGAATGTTATCATCATCGTCACCTCAAAAGACGCTCTTGAGTACTGAATGTGCCAAGGAGAGATGGCAAGAAAGAAGGCACTCAGAAGCGCTAGTGTCTGGTGGCTAGTGAATTGTGTATGGAAGATTTTTACTTTTTCATCTAAGCCTTTAAAAAGCTCATTAACTAAAAGATATATTCCATAAACACCCAATATCCCGAAAATTGCAGCAGGGAGCCGTACTCCATAGGGTGTTATTCCAAAAACAGCTACCGTTGGAACAGAAGCATAAATATACAATGGTGTACGAAATTCCGCCAGAGATGCAAAATGTAAAGGCAAAAAATTGCCTGAATAGTCTCTTCCGGTTTTTATGATCGAATAAGCCTGATAGCCAACATCCAGCTCATCGCTAAAAAGCGAAACAGGAACTTGATCTAGCTTCCAGAGACGTAAAAAACTTGCCAGAAGCAGTATTAAAATCAATATTATCTTATTCATATCTGCAATAAACTAAAAAACTATTATAAATGTCATTTCTGAAATAATCTGGAATCCATATAGATCCTGAATCAAGCCTGCTTACGCAGTCAAGTTCAGGATGACAAGCAACTTTTTCTCATCTTCTGCCCGCTCCACAAAATAAATTGAATGACGAAATGCTTTATTTTTCCGTGATAGTTTTTACTTGAATTGTGAAGCATCTGATATACCTCATCTCGCCTCATTTTCTTACCAGAAGCGCCATGAAGATGTTTAATTTTTACATTGGGTAAATAATAAGTCTTTAACCCCTCTCTTTCTATCTCCCAACAGTAATCAATATCCTCAAAATACATGAAATATTTTTCATTAAGCATCCCGACTTTTTTAAATCCTTTAGGAGTGATCAAAAAAGCAGCTCCCACTATTGCATCTACAGCAACAGGTTTATTTCCTTTAGGTGCAAACTTATCGTAAGTCTTTTTTTGTCCCAGCCAATATTCTTTAAATGCATTTAATACAGTCGGAAAATTAAAGCAAGACTCCTGCACTGATCCATCACTTAATATTAGCTTAGAACCTATTACCCCAGCATCGTTATGTTTTTCAGAGAACGAGATCATTTTCTCTAACACACCTTTTTCAACTACTGTGTCCGAGTTTAAAAGAAGTTTATATTTACCCTTTGATACTTTAAGTCCCTGATTGTTGGCCTTTGCAAAACCGGCATTTCTTTTATTAACAATTAGCTTTTGAATTAAATTTGTCTTTTTAAGCTTTTTAAGTAACTTTACCGAACTATCAGCTGAACCATTGTCGACAACAACTATTTCATATGTGATCCTAGGCTTAGATCTTTTTATCGATTTGATGCAGCTTTCTGTTAGCTTTTTTGTATTGTAGCTGACAATGATTATTGAAAGATCAACTATATTAGACTTCTTCATATAAATTTCTGAAAAATTGCTTCATCAGAGATCGTAGAATCCTTCTTCTCTACTTTTCTTTTTTTGATCACTTCCGGTAGTTTTCTAAGTGCTTTATAAACTATTAATAAATACCCAGGGTGTCTTAATGATCTTGTAAAAAGTCCTTTCATATGCTTACGGAAAAGAATTGGACTGGTAATATTTTTCCAAATAAAAAGAAGCTGATTCCTTTCCTGAATTCTCTGGCGTTTTTTCGTTTTTGAATGCTTGGCAATGGTTGATTCATGATCATGCAAAACCTTCGCATTTGGATCCCAAAGAGTTTTATACCCACGCTTTTGCGCACGATAGCATAGGTCAATATCCTCCCAATAAAAGGGTGTAAAAAGATCACCATCCAAACCTTTCACCTGATACCAAAGGTCTCTCCGAAACACACCACTGCCTCCGCTAACCCAAAAACTTTCTTTAACACTTTTACTCTCATTTCCAGGTTCATGTGCAACAAATCCATCTTCGAATTTACCTTTTGCCCATCCGTAACCTTTTTCATGAAGTGAGACACCAAACACAGAATCATCATTAAAGTGTACAAAAACACTTTTAAGAAATTTTCTCGTAACCTTCACATCTGTATTAAGTAAACACACTAATTTAGATTGTGCCGTTCTTACTCCTGTGTTAACAGTCTCTGAGAATCCTCTATTTTTTGTATGTTTGACCACTTTTACTTTAGAAAAAGCTTCCTTGATATACTTAACACTGTCATCGGTTGACCCGTCGTCAACTAATACGATCTCTATGATCTTGTTAGCTTTATTCTCAGAAGCTTCAATTATGGAAGGTAGATTCTTTTCGAGTAGATCTCTGCCGTTATAGTTCGGGACAACTATAGATACATTTAGTGCTTTTACTTTCATTTCTTATAGTATTTTAACATCAAACATTAACTTTTCTAATCCACAATTAATGTATTATCAGAAAAATATTGGAGGGGGTTTCAGAATATTACTCTTTCCTGAACTTAACCACATGAAGCATACCTAATAGAAATCTATTATTTATTTCAGTTATTAATCCGGCTTTCTCACCTAGTTTCACAAGATGATTACCAGAAAATTCGTGAAGATGTGCACCTTTCCAAATTTTACCCCGGTAAAAACCCCAAAGAAACCATATCACTTTAAAAAGAATGTTTTCTGAAGGTACTAAAAGTAACACATAACCACTCTTTTTCAGTACTCTTTTTATTTGTTTAAGGACTGTCTCAGGATCGTGAACATGCTCAATAACTTCCAGCGCAAAAACTGCGTCAAACTCGCTATTTTTGAATTCCAGATCATGTGCATTCCCTACTTTGAAATTCATTTTATTATTTTTCTTCCAGTGCTTATTTGCCCAATCAACCGAACTCTTCAAAACATCTATACCAATAAGCTTTTTTGCTTTTGTATTGCGAAGAATTACCCTGGAAAAAACTCCATCAGCTGAACCGATATCTAACACTTTACCATCAACTTTGTCGATCAATTTTTGCACTTCTTCAAATCTTCTTTTATGCCAATATCTCTGGAGGATATTCTCTTTTATTGATCGGTAATACCAATCAGGAGGAACGTTTTCGTGAAGTTCTTCTGCTGTTTTTTTTGAGATCATATAAAAATATTGTCATAAGAATTAAAAATGTGGCTCCCGAAAGCCACATTCCTATTCTAAGCGACCGTGGTTGATAAGTAAACTCGACAACGTGTTCACCCTTATCCAACAAAACTCCACGGAAATTATAATTCGTTCTATGTATCTTTGTCTCCTTACCATCAACATATGCTTTCCAACCGGGATAATATGAATCTAATACTACCAAAAAGGCATTCTGATTTGCTGATGTGTTTACTACAATATAATCATTTCTCAGAATGTGGTAGTTTGTTTTATGTTTCAGCTCCAGATCTTCATTCATGCTCAACTCAAAATCATTTGTTATGGACGTTTTTGAAATATCAAAATCATCGCTGATCATAAGTTCCAAAGCTTCCCTGTCTGAACGTTTTATAACTTTATTTGTCATATAACTTCGCGTCATGACTTTTTCGTTCTCCAGAATAACCACTCCCTTATCTTCAAAAACCTCTTTATATTTTTCAACGTCGTGGTTTAAACTTATATCTCCTTCGCTGCGAACTTGTGCATCACCATCCCTTTTTAATGCCACAAAAAAACGCACACCACTTGCATCAAGTATTGGAGAGGCAGTTGTGCTAATCGTTCCCCAACGAGGTTGTGGACTCGCATCAACGTTACCGCTATTTGCAACAGCAATAAGTTTTGCTGCTCTCAAAGGGTAAATGCTATCATAACCGGATATTGATGATAGTCCTAGCGGTATCCACATATTGGGTGGTAAGACGTCTGATTCCGATATTAATCTGTCATTCGGGTATCTTTTGAGAAAATCTGTAACAGGTGTGTCCGGATAAATATATTCTTTTCTTGAAAATGTATTGAACTTCCAACCAAAACGAAACAAATCGATAAGCAAAATGACAATTAGTATAAATGTGGCATGTTTTTTTATTTTTTTTACTCTGCTAAACATGAGCAAAGCTATAGTAGTTGTCACTCCAATGAAGGTCGGCCATACAAGGTTTCTTAAAGCAATATTAAGATGAGTTATTTGGACATTTTCTTGATCAGAAAGTGTCAGCACAGTATTAAGATCTATAAACTCGTAAAGACTCGCTTTGTATATTAAAACTCCTATACCTAAAAACGCAAATAAATAGATCACAAGAAACGCAGGTTTTAACCTGACTTCAAACTTTTTTTGTCTGTAATGCGAAATTCCATATGCAGAGAGTGTGGCAATTATAAAGTTGAAAATAAAGTTTGCTCTATTCATGGTGATCGATGATCCTCCCCAAACACCCAAGCCATATACAAACTTTCCGATTGGATTTTCTGTTGCTAAAACCATAATCAAAATAAACAAACAGATACAAAACCTAACAATATTTTTACTTCTTAATTTCCAAGTAGCAAAGATCGCAAAAACCAACGACGTCACCCCCACATACAAAGTAGCATCCATTTGATCACCTGTACCCCAGTAATTGTATGTAGCAGGATTTCCGTAAAAATCGGGCGCAATAGTGTTCACCAAGTTTTTTAGAAGTATAAAGGGACTATAACTTAAGGTTTCTGCAGTCCTCTGAGATAACAAAATCAGTTCTCCTAACGGAATAAGGAAAAAGCTACTTAAAAACACTCCTAAAAGAATATAAAAAAAGACTTTTAAGTCCTTGGTTCTGTCCTCTGAAAAATATAGATACCAAAAGAGAAGTACTACATATGTAAGTGAGATTACAGGCAAATATCCAGCAAGGATCTGACTAAATACTGTCGAAGATAATGCTATACCCCACTTACTTAATTTTGTTTTTAGATACTTATCGAAAAATAACAGTATAAGAGGCAAAAAAATACTCGTCGTCGCCTGACCATTCCACTGAAGCCAAAGTAATGAAAATCCCCCAAAACCATACACTAACCCTCCAAAAAAACTTGGGGTCTTATTTATTTTTAAATGTCGCAAGAAAAGATACATAAACAGACATCCTAAAAATGGCTGAAGCATGGTTTGGAGAGTCCACGCTAATGGTGTAGATAACAAAAAATACAGAATGGACGTAGGAAATAGTAAACCAAGTGTTGGACTTGTATACAAAGGGTAACCACCAAACATATGAGGGTTCCAAAGAGGACGCTCTCCACGTTTTACCTGGTTATGAGCAAGGTCTTTGAGTGGATAAAAAATTGATATAGCATCAGATAGTTTAGGATTTTTTACCGGCACCCCAAGACCACTAGTCCCTTTCTCGTAGGCCAGCCAAGGGAAATAGCTTCCCATTATCATGTCACTTGGAAGCGGAATCAGTCCAAAAAAGACTTTGTAAAAAAATACAAGAGTAACTAGAACATATAATATTGAGGCCTTGAATAATTCTTTTAGTTTCATGCTTTATTGCTATCTAAATTAATGTTTTTTTATAACTATATACATTAATCGCGATCAAAAAAATAAATGTAACACCGGAAATCCATAAACCTATTTTAAATGATTTAGGATTGTAAACGAATTTAACTGTTTTAGAACCTGATCTAACAGGAACTGCACGAAAAGCGTAATTTGCCCTAACTATCTTTTCTTTTTCTCCGTCTACATAAGCTTCCCAACCTGGGTAAAATGTATCAGATAAAAAAAGCAAGGCATCCCTTTTAGTATTGACTTTAATAGTTATTTCTTGACTCTCATATTCTTTGGCAAGAATATCTCCGGCTAAACTCACATCTTCGCTTTGGCTAAGGTTAACATCTTCAAAAATAATAACTTCTTCTTCCAGATCAAAATTATTATCCAAAATATATGCTAAATGTTTATTTTCATCATCAATAACTTTCCAATTAGAATAAAGCTTAATCCTATCTATCGCTGAATTATTTTTGTAAACGTAAACTTTATCATCATTAAATAGCTTACTATAATCACTATCATAAATGTCATACTCGGAAGATAGTGAAAGGAGTCTATTGATCCCTGCCATATCAAACAACACTCCGGAGCTATTATCAACCGTCGCAATACGCCCCATCATTGTTGCTTCAGCTGTAGAAGAATTATTTGCTGCAATATATTCTGCAATTATGCTTGGATACACGGCATCATAACTGCCAAGCGAAGGTAATCCATAACTCACCCACATGTTCATTGGGATCACTTCTCCAAAGTGAATTCTGTTCAACTTATCTTTCTGAAGATATGTTGTTAAATCTGTTTCTGGAAAAATATATTCTTTGGGAGAAAAAGGGGTATATTTCCAGCCAAATCTGAACAATTCAATAACAACTAATATTGCAACTATTACTCCAGAAAGTTTGATATATTTATTGTTTTTAATTTTCAGTAAAGATACAAGTAAAGATGTAACAAATCCCAATAAAATACCTGGAAATATTAAATTTCTATATCCTACCGGTTTTTCATTAAATAAAGAATACAATAAAGCACCAATCAGCACTGTCCATGGAATGATTAAAACAAAAAGATCTTTTCTTTTTATTTTTTCTAGTGTTTCTATACCAATACCAAACAGTCCGGCTAAAGCAAAATTAACCAGGACTAGTGAGCGAGTTGTGGAAGCAGCTTCCGAACCTATCAGTTTTATCATATAAGTAAACTCTGAAATTGGAGATTTTAGTGTCAATATTAATCCTAAGAAAAATACAGCTGTAAAATATTTTACTTTCTTTCTATTTATTCTTTTAATTACAGCAATGCTTGCAAAAACAAAGGTTATTATTCCCGTATATGCAGCCGTATTAGTATAATTGCCGTCGCTCCAAAAATTACCTGTTGCCTGATTGCCAAAATAATCAGGTGCAAACATATTAACCAGGTGTTTATATGGTAAATATGACAAATTTGGATCAATTCCTTCCGAGCTCCGTTGTGAAATTCTTAAAAGTTCCATCGCAGGCAATGTTTGAAAGCTCGTTAATGAGATACCGAAAGCAAAGAAAATTCCCAAAAACAGGAGGTTCATAAAATTTAATTTATATATCATAATGTAGACTAAACCCGCTAAAGCTGCATACACGATCAGCTGCGGATAACCTGAGAATATAAGAAAAGATGTAGACAATGATAAACATACCAATTCCCTCATTCTCTTATTCCTCTGATACCGACGAAGTAGAAGTATCAAAAGCGGGATACACGCTGCCGTTAAAGAATGAGCATTCCACTCCAACCAGATCATACTAAACCCTGAAAAAGCATAAATAATCCCGGCAACTACTGCATTAAATTTTTTTACTCTAAAATCTCTCAGTAAACTGTACATAAATACCGAAGATAAAAGAGGCTGTAAAATAACTTGCACACTCCAGGCATCTATTTTATTAATAAGAAAGTATAAAAATATCGTTGGAGAATAAAGAGCTACTTGAAAGTTAGCGGAAAGCGGATAGCCTGCAAACATAAGTGGGTTCCACAATGGTTTTATACCATTTTTGATAAGTTCTATTGCATATATTCTTAACGGATAAATAACAGAGACAACATCGGAAGTCACAGGATTTTTGACAGGCACTCCTGCCGGAATACCCCAATCATAACTTAGCCACGGATAATAGGTGCCAACAATAAAATCCGCTGGGATTGGAATTAAACCTTGGAAAATATATTTCCAGAAAAAAATTATAACAAGAAAGAAAATTAGAATATAAGGCCAAATCCTGTTAAAGAAGATTTTTAATTTCCTTTTCGAAATTTTCATAACTAAATATTTGAGCTTTTTTCTTTGCATTTCTTGCTAATTTTTGACTTAGTTTGTAATTTTCTATTACTTTCACAGTCTTATCAATAAGTTCTTCAGTTTTCTCCCAAAGATAACCATCCTTTTGATCAAAAACAATTTCCTTATGCCCCCCAGCTTCATATAAAAAAACTATACATCCGGCAGACATAGCTTCAACTGGAGTTATGCCAAAATGCTCGACTTTCAATGGCTGTTTTTGTTCATGAATTCCGTATCCAGCTGCTGACCAAAATATTTTAGCTTTCCCATAAAGCTCCTGAAGTTTTTTTAAACTTGGATTTTCAACAAAAGTCACCGGATATTTTTTAGCATCTTTCTTAAGCTTCTTAAGATATTTATCTGAACCCACTTCGGCACCACCTGCCAACACCAATTTCCAATCACTATAACCCTCCTTTACTAACGTTTTATAGGTTTTGATAAGATTATCTTGTCCTTTATTCTGAGTTAATTTTGAAAATCTACCTACATAAAGAATAATTTTCTCTTTTCTTTTTGCCTTAAATTTTTTAACATCAACTGGCGGGTAAACCACTTTACTATCAACGCCATACTCATCATCGATGAATCCTTTGGTAAATTTCGAGTTAACTAATACAGCATTTACCCGGAACATTTTCATTCTGTTAAGCAAACTCTTACCATCAACATCCCTAAAAGGAAATTGAAAATGAAGAATATTATTCCTTGCCCGAAGCCGGGGAACGCTTCCGTCCGAAACCCAAAAACACACATCATACTGATCTCCTCTGTTGATCGAATTGACAATTCTTATATCACACAGATCAATACCGAACCTGTCTTGTAAGTTCTTTCTAATATGTTTATTATTCCATTCAACATCAACTTCATATCCAGAATCAGAGAGCACTTTCGCAAAAGATATACTATAACGCTCTCCACCACCTAATGTATCTAGATAAGGATTGTAAATTGCTGCTTTCATATTTTATTATTTTTCAATTGTATCTCCCACAACTTTGCATAACTTATAAATCTGCTATATACCTGATAGATCCCATAAATAACTCCTTCATAACCATCTAAAAAAGCTTTCTGTTTTATGAACCTTAAACTAAATTCTCTAAATATCGCTGTGCAAAAACGTATCACATTCATCTTCGGATGGTTTGCGTCAAACATCAAATTTGCTTCAGTCTCCGACCATCTGTTAGTCTTTTCTATCATGTCATGGAGGTTGTCATGCTTAATATGGATGAGAGAATTTATTAAATACCCCAACTCTCCTTCAAATACAGGTTCTTCGTGAAGATCGCCTTCCCATATTTTCAATTTACTTCTCAAAAAAAGCCTTTTGACATAATCCGGATATTGTCCTCCATGTTTAAATTCCTTACCGAAAATAATATTTCTTCTGGGAATCACATAAGCCGAATTAATGGTCGATGATCGATCATTAATTATTGATAATATCTCCTTTTTAAGCTTCTTTGAAACTCTTTCGTCTGAATCGATATAAAGTATCCATTCACCTTTCGCTTCTCGCAAACCTTTGTTTCTCCAGTCACTGAAAGTACCCTTTGTAAATTTAACAACTCGAGCTCCTGCTTTCTTGGCAATAGAAGGGGTCTTATCCGTACTTCCCGTATCGATCACGATAATCTCACCTGCCTGCGCAGGCAGGTCAGCCCATTTTACAGATCTAAGACAATCCGGCAGTTTTTTTTCTTCGTTTTTAGCAATTATAATTACACTTAACATAATTAGTTTTCCCAGCTTCCTTTTCCAAACTTTCCAAGATAAAAATCCCTTACTCCTATCTTCTGCCAATCTCTGCCGTTGAATATAAATCTTAAACTCTCTTTGTATAATGCAAGTTTCGACCTTAAGGGTGCAAACATTGTTCCGAAAAGAAGTCTGTTTCGTGTAATAAAATAATCATTAAGATCGCTTCCTATACCAGAGCTGCGCGCCACTTTATGCCATACTACAGCCTTTGGCACGTAGTAATTTTTAAATCCCGACTTTAATGCACGGGTTATGAGATCAGCATCCTCAAAATACATAAAATATCTATCATCAAAAAGTCCTACTTTCTCGATCAATTTTCTACTTAAAAGCATTGCTGCACCGGTGGAAAAATCAACTTCTTTTATTCTTTCATATTGCCCCTTATCAACCACGTCTACTCCTTGGTTTTTACCAAAAACATTCTCCCAATCCATCTCACCCCCAGCCGCCCATATCACCTTACCTAGATCTTGCCTTTTATATCTTTTTTTATGATACTCATAACCTTTGGCAAAATATATTTTTGGTGAAAGAATCCCAAACTTTGTATTCTTCTTTGCATAACTTAAAAGTTCTTTGAAGAAGTTACGGTCAACCAACGTGTCGTTATTGAGTATTAAAGTGTAATCGACCTTTTCTTTTTGCATAATCTTTATACCTACATTATTACCCCCAGCAAAACCCATGTTCTCACCATTTCTAATGACCTCAAATTGGAAATTGGAAATTGGAAATTGGAAATTACTGATGATTCCGAAAGAATCATCAGTTGAAGCATTATCTACAACCACAACTTTCAATTTGAAGTCTTCATAAACCGCACTCTTTATACTCTCTAAACACTCGATCGTATCTTTATATCCGTTCCAATTTAATATTACAACTCCTAAGTTAACCATAATTGCCTATACTTTCAGTTTCCTTCTAATTCGTTCAATTAAACTATTCTTCTGGTTAACTTTGAGGTTTGCTATCCAATAATTCATTTCCCTTTGAGAACCGCGCATCTCATATACCATATCATCAATCTCAATAGATCTTTCTTTAAACCCATTAGCTTCCCAAACCTTCATGTACACTAGTGCTTCGGATATCGACTGCAGCAACGACACAGCCAAACCGTGAACCCCGTCCTTATACCCATAACCTTTGAAATATCTGCTGATGAACTCACCAAGTGATTGTTTTATTAAATCTCTCCAATCGAACTTATAACCTTGTTCTAATAACTCTCTTGATTGAACAGTAGTATATCTATCCATTCTTTGTACAAACTGCGAAATAGAATTGTAATTATGGTGGATAATTGCGTTGTCTTCTTTTGCTTTAAGATCAATCCCCTTTCCTGAAGTTTCAGGGATACTATGGATCTTGTCGTCCCATTTAACTTTTCCTTTTCTGAAAAACCTTACATTATAATCCGGCCACCATCTGGAGTGTTTAAGCCATTTTCCAAAGACTATATTTTTCCTTGGAATAGCAACATAATCACAATTCTTTTCTTCAGCAATTTTTCTCAGTTTCAAACACAAACTTTGATTTATCTCTTCATCTGCATCCAATATCATAATCCACTCACCCTTAGCTTTTCCGATAGCAAAGTTTCTTGCAGGCTCAACATAACCCATTTTCCTATGCTCAAATACTTTTGCTCCAGCTTCTTCCGCGATCTCTGCCGTATTATCTACCGAGTGCATATCAACAACCACTATTTCATCTGCAAAATACTTTACAGAATTCAGTGCTCTGGGAAGGTTTTTCTCCTCGTTTAGTGTATTAATTACTACAGATATTTTAATCACAATAGTATTTTATAATAATTATCATTTACTTTCTCCTCGGATAGATGTCTTTCCAACAAATAAAAAGTCTCTAATCTTTACGAATTAGGATCTAAAGCAAATTTGTTTTGTAAATAACTACTTCATCATTATCAAATATCTTTTCAGTAAAAGAAGTATCTGTAGGAAAATCTTCTTTCTGAAAATCGACCAGATAAATGTATTTAATATCATTTTCTTTTAAAAATTCTCCAACTTTATTTGTGTTATCAGTTTCGAAAAACTTTTGTACTGCCAGTTTTCTCTCAGACCAATCGTATCCTGTTATATTAAGATTGACTTCATCTTCCAGAAAAACCTGCTTATCCGAAAACGCAGAAACATAAGCCGTGGACTCATATAGATATAAAGGTCTTGGAGGATTGTCTTGTTCTGCAATCGCAGCATCACGATCAAAAGGAACTGTCAAAACAATACCATCAGGTTGTTGCTTTAAAAAAGTCAAAGCTTCGAGTTCACTCTTACCGATCATAGCTGGTGGCCTACCGGGTAAATAATGCAGCCACAATGTACTCAACGTTGTAGGAATTGTTACCAAAACAACTATACATATTCCAATACTATGTAGTATTGGAATACTAATATTGCCAAACCATTTTGCCATACCAACCCCCGCAAGTATTCCAGACAATGCTAGTGAATAGTAGAAAAACTGTATAGTGTTCCATGGTGTTCCAGATTGAACAAACAACATAGGTATTAATACACCCATTAAAATCATAAATACAATAAGTGTTTCTATGTAATTAATTTTTCTTTTCTTGACCAACTTATCCGCGATGTCTATTTCCCATATGAACCTTGTTCCCAAGTTACCGTACCAGAAGATGAAAAATGAAACAATGGTGGCTAAACCATATTTCAGCCAATTTCCTGCCAATTGATAATTCATCATGGCACTAGCCAGTTTCAGCCAAAATAACCTATCCGGTGATCCAACCATAGTCTGCAAAAACCAAAATGGCCGAAATACAAAAGTATTGGCACTAAGATCTAAAAAAGGAAGAGTTAAGACAAGTGCAATGGTCAAACTACCCATGAATACTTTAATAACAGCCAATCCCTCTCTTTTTATTAGCTTCCAAAAACCAATGAAAAAAAGCCCTCCCAAGACTAAAATTGCTGCGTAAATCTTAATCTGTGCCAATGCTCCAAACAAAATTGCAGCAGTAACCAGATATTTTTTTTCATTTTGCTTTAATCCCTCATATAAATAGTTGAGGCCGGCAAAGACAAATAATAGTGAAAGCGCAAAAGGGGGGTTTATCAGTGTTGATATCGCCTGCTGAGACCAAAACATTGACTCTCCCCCAAATATACCTGATCTAAACAGCGTTACAACCCATCCAAAACCTCCTCCAAAATAAATAAAAAATAGTGACCATAACGCTTGTTTTTCACCTTTCCACTTTTTAATGAATTTATAGGCAAAATATCCTATTCCTAGGGAGATCAGGGGGGGCATGATCTGAAAGTATAAGGTGACAACAGGAATAGTAGAAATCTTATGGATTATTGAAAGGATTAGGTCATATCCAATGTGATAATTTTTAATAGTTGCCCCCTGAAATATTGGCATTTCCCAAGTTCCGCGAGCCAGACTCTTTGCAACTGCAATATGCCAAACACCATCGTGTCCATTGGGCCCCCAGAACCCCATCCCGTAGCCGTAAACGATACCGCTTTTAACCATGGTCAAACTCCAAGTTAAGGAACCTACTAGGATCATCAATAAAGCAGTTAAGGTTATTTCTATTTTGTGAAGATATTTACGAACTTTATTAAACATATAAATATCTAATTTCTATTAAACATTGCTTTCAAACCTCTCTTTGCATCAATAAAAATTGCGCTCCCTGCCAACACAAACATAGTTGCCATATAAGTAGCTATGCCAACCAACACCAATATAAATACGGAAATAATATTGCTTGGAAGAATACTTCTTACCGTAAGGCAAGCTGCTCCCATGACCAAAGCACCCAAAGCCGGTGCAAGAATGCTCCTATAAAGAGAGAAGTTGATAATTTTGTACACAATCGCAATTGCTACAGCCGAACTTGCTCCAACCAGTGCATAACCGCTGGCTGCACCCACAAGTCCGTAATTGCGAGCAAGAAGTGGAATAAATATCCAAGTTAATACAGTCCACATTACCATCAACTTAAATGTTGTTTTGATCTTTCCAATAGCATTAAGCAAGTTGGTTAGCTGAGTAGTTGCAGCAGCAAATATTGTGTTAATACTCACAATAGCAAGCGGTAAAAGCGCAGGTTCCCACTTTTCATAACGGGGAATAATGTTTACAAGAATCGGTGACAAAATTAAAAAACCAACAATACTGGGAAATACCAGAAAACAAACAAAAAATATTGACCTTGTTACCGATCTTTTAAGATGTATTTTGTCATCCTGCATTCTTGAAAACGCCGGAAAAGTGACTTTTAAGACATTGTCCATAAAAAGTCGAAGTGGATACTGCGACCACTTTTGTGCCCAACCCAAAAATCCCATTGCACTTTGCCCTATCACACCCCCAAGGTAAATTGTCATCCCGTCATCTTTTACGGTTGCTAAAAGGGTGTTCACTTGATAAGGCACTCCGTATTTCAATAATTTCTTTAATGAACTTTTAGATAAAGCCAGACCCGGTTTCCATGGTTTTAGTAAGTACATTGCTACTACCCCGATAATTCCTCTAGATAAAACAGCATAGAAAAAGCTCAGAGTACCAAAACCCCTCCATGCAAATATCACAAGGATGACATCATAAACAAGATTCTCCAAAAGTTCAGGAATAACAAACTTGGAAAAATTAAGTTCCCTCTCTAAAAGAACCGAAGGAATGGTCTTTAGAGATGCCAGAAACAGCGATGCTCCTAATGCGTAAAGCAAAAGCATTCCGTTCTTTGATAGAGAATAGTAATCTTTGATAAAAGGGGATGCTAAAAAGAGGATCAGTAAAAGACCCAAAACTAATATTTGCTGAATCGTAAAAGTCGATCTTAGGTCAGCTTGGGTAAGTTTTTGTTTTTTTTGGATTAGCGCCGCAGCAAGACCCACATCACTAAAGTAGCGCAAAAAATTCACTATCGCTGATACTACAATATAAACACCAAATTCATCCGGCTCCAGAAAAACTCCTAAAAATATCCAGGTAGTAAAAGACAAAAGCTGAAGGAAAAAAGTGCGCCCGGTCAATATTGCAACACCTTTTACTGCCCTTTGTTTAACTGCTTCCAGTGTTATTTCGGCAGTAGGATCAAGATGTTCATCTATTATATGATCTGACATATTTTAGTTAATAGCTCTATAAATTCTATCATTTTTGAATTAGGTTATAGTGCAAGAGTTTTACAATGTTATTTACTTAATTTTCTTCCAATATTTAATTTGATTATCTTAAAATAGCCTATTAAGTTAGTTATTGAAAGAAATTTTATCAAAAGCTGATGATCAAACATATAGATTGTTCTTATTTCGTGAGAATCCCTTCTATAAAAAGCCCAAATGAGATTTGCAAATAATGAGAAGTTAAGTAGCATTCCCCATGCCAGACTCTTAATATCTGCAAAAACCAAAACAATGAGGGCGGGAAACGCAGGAAAAAAATATCTATCAAGCATACCAGTCAGAAAAAGAAAAGCTGCCATCCCTACTGCAAAGATCGCCGAAAAAATATTTTCAGCAGATGCGTTTTTCTTGATAACATTTTTGATTACAAAAATGTTTACTAGTAAGAAAAAGGTCCAACCCCACAAACTATCGGAGATCAAAAATCTCTTAGTCACCAACACTGAGTCGATTGGAGACAAAATCGAATATATGTTGAAGGCTGAATTTGTTAATTTCTGCGCTCCCTTTGAAGCGGGTAACATGTTTCGAATTATCGTATTTTTAAGAAACCCTAAAACATTAAAACCAGAGAATGGATAAGTAAAAATAAATAAAAGCAGTATACTTAAAAATGCCCCGAAGAAAAGATCTCTAATTTTTGGTTTATTTATATAAAGTATATAAAGATATACAGGAATAAAAACGACCCAGTTTGGTTTAATAAATAAACTGCAAAATAACATGACAATAGATAAAACATAACTTTTCTTATGGAGTAAATAGAAGGAATAAATTCCAAAAAACGCTATTAAGCTCTCTGTCTGTCCCCAAAATGAACTTAAAAATATAGTTAAAGGATTGAATAAATAAAATATTAATGCACCTAATGCCTTTTTTGATGATTTAGATATTTCCAGTACTACCTTATATATTATTAACGAGATCCCAACATCGGCCAAAACGGAAGGAAGTTTCAAAAGCATAAAATATCCATTATTCCACATAAAAGGAGTCGAAGGCTCAACTTTGCCAAAAAAAGACACAAAAAAAGAAGGTATAAGTCTTGTTGCATTGTGTATTTGTGCCAATAAATACCGATGATCATTTAACCAAAATATTCCTCCATACATTAAACTGGAAAGAGGGGGGTAAGTTGGAAAAGAATACTGCCAATCTCTAACCCTATAAAATTTATCCAGGGGATACTGCCAAAACCGCATTCCCCACTCACCAAAAACCAATATGTCGCCACTTAAATTACCAAATCTTGTAAGAAATAGTCTGAGTATAAATCCTAGTAAAAGTAAAAGAATAATCGTGAGCCTTTTGTTATGTCGCAAAAAAACTTTTAATTTTTTTATCTTCATCACCCTTATAAAAAAGAAGAAAAGCTATCAAAAGACTTGAAATGCTTAATATATCGAAAGCAAGTCTTAGTCTGGTTTCTTTCCAGACTAGTTTGATACTGTGTTGCCCTCTAGGAACGTCGGTAATTTTTATACTACCAATTGGCTTGCTGGGTTCCGTTTTGTATTTTTCACCATCAACATAAACATACCAACCGGGAAAATAAAGCTTATTAAAATTAATATCAGAAGGAGCATTTAATAGGGTATTAACTTCGTATTTAGTATCGCTGACTTTTTTGGTATTCAAACTTCCATCTCCTTTTAATATTTCAGCAACATCTATCGGAAGTTCATTAGGTTTTTCCTCGGACCAGTTCGGCAAGAGAAGATAGTCTTCACTCCAGTTTTTATGCTCATCAGAAACTTCACTGGCATTTTTGCCGATCCTTTCAGTTGCAAACATTCGAGACATATAATCGTTGTCTGTCTTATGAACAATTTTGTTGGGTTTGAAATAATTGAATGTTAGAACCACTGATAAAATTATCAAGATCGCTGTGGTGAGGCTCCTGCTTTTTTTGTTCATCATATCAATAATAAAAGCTGCCAAAACAGATGTGAATAGCGTCGTCAGGATCAAGAGTCTCCATGGGAATTGGATAAAATTATAAAAGGGAATCAATTTCCAAACAGGCAAGGATCTGATATTCATCATAAAAATAGTAAACAAAAATCCTAAAAATGCCCAAAAACCAATGCTTGTTGTTTTGTTTTGTTTATTTTTTGTCTTAACTAAAAATATTACTCCCAAGAGAACGATCAATAGATTCACAATACCTATCTGAAAAGATATTTCATCCCCTGCACCCCAGACACTGCTTCCATACCCCCATGACGGAACTATTAACTGCTTGATGAATGGGAAATGGTCCTCCAATAAAAATGGTGTAAGTCTATCAATATATTTCCTTTCAAGTATCGCCGGAATTAACCAGTATGAGGATATTAAAAATCCAAGAAAACTACTAAGTATTAACCTTTTTTGCCACCCTTTTGCCAACTTAGATCCATTTGAGTATTTTTCAAAAAGTAATAGTGTAAGTATCACAGGAAGAGATATAAACCATAAATAGTTATGCGCAATGAGAAATAAAAAAATAAATATTGAACCAACTGCAACATTTTTCGTATCTTTGTTCCTTACAATTTTGACGATCATCCATAATACCCAAGGTAAAATTGCCAATGCTAGAGCTTCCCCCATTGCTCCACGAACATATATTTGAACCGCCCGATATGGTGTATATAAAAAAAGTGCTGAACCTGATACAGAAGCCCACTTGGAAAAATTAAGTCTTAAGAATTTATACATTCCAATGATTGAGATAATCACAGTAACCAAAAACACTAACTTGTAACTTGCTGTCAGCTTAAATCCCAAAGCGAAAAACAATGCTCCAACATAAAAAGGCAGCGGGTAATAAAAATTAAAAAGAGGATAACCAAAGTTATATAAAAAATCAGGACCTAGACGCGGTGGCAATTGACCCAGCGTAATTGCTCTATACATCTGATAGATATCAGCAAGATGATGAAGATCATGAGGCTCGTAAAAACCGCTTCTAATAAGCGGGGTAACCGCAGGAATACACACTGCAATTAAGGCTAGATAAATGTAAAATTTTTTATGGAGAGAGATATTTTTCATTAATATAATATTTTTAAATCGCTACTTTTTATGTATAAGTCTGCCTTTCTTATAATACATAACCAATCCCGCAAGCACCAACATCAAAGATAGTATTGTTATTGCATTAGAAACACTTCTTACAGTAGTGTTAGTAAACCTTGCAGTAACTATATGTTTTCCTTCCGGAACAGAAAAACTTATCAGACCATGTGCTCCTATTATTTCAACAGGAACCTCCTCACCATCAACCATCACGATCCAATCAGGGAAATACATCACGGGAACTTCAACTTTCGCATCCTGATAAATTTCTGCATCAAAACTAAACCTGTTTGATCTGACCATAAAACCTCTGAGTTGTCCTTCACCTTCTATTAATTTTGGAGAGTCAGGAGCTTTTGCGGGAGGTGCCATTTCGGCAGTTTTGGGTAAATAATCATTAATGGCAGCCTTTTGCTGGAGCTCGAAGGCAACCCCTGTCAGCTTTTCTTCTTCTCTGACCTGATGTGAGTAATGAACTGGTGTGAAATAAGAAAGGTTTATAACTATTGAGGCAATAACCAATAAAACCACCCATTGTTTGCCCAACTTGAGCGTCGCCAGATAACCCCCTACGAATGATAAGAAAAATATCACGGGACCTAAAAATCTCCATGGAAACTGAACAAAGTCAATTAGCGGCAACCACTCCCAGAAGAATACCGATCTTGAATGGGTCAGGAAAGAAAAAACAACCACAAGAAACAAAAGGATAGCAGGTAATACCACTTCTTTAAGTTTCTTTTTTAATAATTTGGCTATAACAATACCTCCAATTATTATCCCTGTCCACCAATGCGGCCACCCTATTTGAAATGAGAGATCGTCTTCTGCACCAAAGATTGAGGGACCATCTCCCCAACTGCGGTCAATGAATAACTGGTGCAGAGATACAAAATGTGCGTGATAGTCAGAGTATTCACTTATCAATGCTTCTGTTTGAATTAGCCTTTGTTCATAAACCGCCGGAATGATGAAAAACGCTGCCAAACCAACACCCAAGACTACCGAGATGACTAGTCCCTTCAAGACTTTCCATCTGTTTTTTTCTCTTATGATCCAATAGATTGCCCATACTAATGTGATCGGCACATAGATCATACTTGAGATATTATGTGTGGTAAGTACTGCTGCCGTTGAAACTGCAAGATAAACTATTCTTGTGAATTTAGGTCTTTTAACGACCAAGTAAGTACTGTGCCAGAGAAACGGCAGAAGTCCCAACGCAAAACTTTCCGACAAAGCACCTCTGACATATACATCCAGCGCATGATAAGGTGCATAAGTATATAAAATTGCAGATAAAACCCCCGCCTTTTTACCCCAGATCTCAGTAACTAAAAGATACATACCAACTGCTCCCAAGATAAATGAGATCAAAAAGAGCATCTTTGCAGTACTTAAATAGGTAAGTTGAGTAATAATCCTTAAAAAGCTTCCAAGATAGTAAGGTAAAACACTATAAAAATTAAACATAGGCTGACCATATCCATAAGCCATATCCGGAGCCCATCGGCAAGGGATCTGTCCGTCTGCCAGACACTTGTCCATTTCTAAAAGTCTCATGACTTGAAGATCATCATGCATATTAAAGTATCCCGGCCACAGAAGAAACTCTATTGCAGGAATAATTAATACCAATACCAAGATCAATCCAGCCCTTTTTAATATTTTTGATTTTTTGTTATTTTTCGATTGCATTGTTTATTTGCAGACTTAAGAAAAATTGAATTATCGCTTTTTCTTAAAAGTATTTTTATTCATAGTTAAATAATAAGGAACAAAAAGGATAGAAAAAAGTGTAATCAAATTCGATATTTTTCTGACAGGAGTATTATTAAGCTCAGCATACACTTCATTTACGCCTTGATCGAGTTGAATAGTTATTAACCCCAGCTCATTATCGTGAAAAACATCAGATTCAACATCATTTACTTCCACTGTCCAATTGGGAAAAAAATACACCGGAAGCTGCATCAAGAAATCATCCGAGAAAACATCTGCCGTAACTCTATACCAATCACTTCCTTTTTCTATTTTGGAGAATTGACCCTCACCACTTATGACCATCGGCTCAAGTTCAGCAGCCTCATTAGGAGCACTCTTTACAGTAACCGGCAGATAGTCATATATACTAATTGTTTGTTGTCTTAACCACTCCTTACCTGAGAATTTATCAGTGTCTGTAATATTTAACCATTCAACAGGCCGAAAGTAACTCGCATTGAAAAATATTGCCAATACTAATACGGTCACAGTTATTAACCTGGCTTTGTTTCGTTTTCTTCTGATCGGAGCAGTAATCGACCCGGCCGCCAGCGAGAATAAAAAACCTGCAGCCAAAAGATATCTCCATGGAAATTGTAAATACTTAATGATACCTAAACTATTCCATATAAAAGAAGACTTTGGATGTGCCATGAACGAAGCTACAAATGCTAAAACGATCAGCAAAAGAACAGTCTTTATAGTCTTTCTGCGTTTTAGTGCAATAAATACCAATAAACTGGTTAGGGCAATTGTCCAATGAAGAATGCCTATTCCCAAAAATATCTCGTCATAAATACCAGGTTGCGAACTGCCATAATTCCAGTAAGTGCTCGTAAATATCTGTGCAATACTGGCAAAATGCTGTCTATAGTCAAAATAACCCCCCGTCAGAGTATTTATTTGAACCAAGTTTTTTTCAAACCACGCAGGCAAAACAAAATATGCCGAGATCAAAAATCCCCATAAAAAACCTATAATTATCTTGAAAATATTTTTAAAGTTCAGCGTTTGAGCCGTAAAACCATATTTTTGGACCAACAAATAAGCTGTCCAGAGAATTATAAACGGAAGAAAAATTATAACAGATATATTGTGCGACATAAAAAGCAGAGAAGTAACCACAGCCAATAAAACTTCAGAATTTTTTACTTTGTATACAGCTTTTCTGATCGCTAGAAAAACAAAAGGTAAAAGCATCAAACCCCACAACTCTCCCATCGCACCCCTTACCCACATATCTACAGCTCTATACGGAAGAAGCGCAAAAAAGCAGGCACTAATGATACCCGCATGAATTCCCCATAAGCTCGATGATAAAAGATACATTCCCCATATTCCCATCAGCACAGTTAAAATAAAACCTATTTTTACACTGGTAAGTATAGAAAGACCCATCAGATGAAACACTTCCATCACATAATAAGGAAGTGGTGAATAATAATTAAATTGAGGGTAACCATAACCATATCCCATATCGGGAACCCATCTGCAGGGAATTTGTCCGTCGGTAATACAATCATGCATCTGTAAAAGCCTCATTGCCTGCATATCATCATGCATCGGGTAAAATCCAGGGTGCAGCATCTTGTAAAATGTTAGACCCGAAACAAAAAGAAGTACCAACCCTACTATAAGTCTCTTTTTCATAACTTATTTTATATTATACTTACCGAGGATATGATTTACACGGACTTTTAGAAGATCGCCAAACGATTCAAAGATAACACTTTTCAATCTTACCCTGGTATCTCCCCTATTTTTCCAGACAATAGGTGCCTGTTTTATCTTAAAACCCAGTTCCTTGGCCAAAAAAAGTATCTCGGAATCATATGCCCACCTTTTAATTTTGGACCTTTTAAATATTTCTTTTGATGCCTTTTTAGTAAAACCCTTCATGCCACAGGTGTAGTCTTTGAGATCCATTCCCATGATAAATGAGGTTAGAGCAGTATAAACCTGTCCCATTTTCTCCCTATGCCATGGCTGGTGAACTTTAATTTTGGCACCCTCGATCCTTCTTGAAGCAATAGCAACATCAAAGTCACCCTCAAGATAACTCATCAGTTTATCTATATTTTCGATCTCTACAGAAAGATCGGCATCAGTGAAAATATGATACTGACCTGTAGCAGCTAAAAATCCCTCTTTCAAAGCCGCACCCTTGCCGGAATTCTCCTTTAATGTAATCAGTCTTACTTTTTTGGAGTTATAACTTTTGACCAGTTTGGAAGTTTTGTCTTTACTGCCATCGTCAACAACAATAATTTCCCAAGAATATTTTTTCTTTTTTAAATATCCTACCACTCTATTCAAAGTTTTAACAATAAGCTTTTCTTCGTTATATGCTGGAATTATTAGCGATAATTTAATTCTTTTCATTTTTGATCATATCCTCATATATCCTAACAGTATCGTTAGTTACTTCAAACATGTACAAAACTTCCTGAGGGCCTAAACTTTTATATTCATTGGTCCACTCAGCTCTCAAAGCCTTCGGATATGAAGAGATCAGTTTAAGTTTTAGTTTATTGTGATCGGTGATAAGTCTAGAGTTATTGATAACCAAAAAGGTTTTATTTCCGTATACTTTTGATTCATAAAGATCCTTTGGAAGTTGCCGAATTCTCGTTCCAATACCAATTACCGTTATCTGAGGATAATCATAAAGGTAAGCCTGTAAACCATCGGGAAGTGTTCCAAAGTATCCTTCAGTTCCTACAACTATTTTCTCTTCGGGATTGTTATCCTGATAAGCTTTAAAATACTCAGACACATCCTTGATACCTGTTCCGGAGGTCCATTCTTCTAAATATCCCGCCCTCTCTCCTTGAGGCAGAGGAGCAGCACTCACATCAACCAGAAGCAGTCGATTTATCCAAAGACTTTGAATGCTAAAAACCACAATCAAAACAGGCATTATCTTCTTAATGAATTTACTATCCGATAAAAACCCAGAAGCCGAAATGATAATAATATAAGGCAAAGTAAATAATACATATCTAGCGGTCATGGTTTTGGAAAACTCTGACACCGCGATCATCGGCAGAATACTCCATGCAGACAATACTAAATATTGCTTAAAGTTTCTTTTAATACCGCTTATCAGAGACACAATGTAGGCAACAATAATTGAACCCGGGCCTAAAAACCAAAAATATCCAAATATCTTTTTCAAAAAGACAAACATCGGATCAAATGGATATTCCAGGAACCTGCTTATCGGATGTACATAATCAAGATTGCGTCTTGATAAAAGATGGAAATTAGGACCCAATCTCAAAAGATTAAACATTGCAAGTCCCATTGCGGCTATTACGATAGTCAATGCGGAAAGTTTAATGAATTTGATAATTTTTTTTCTGTCCTTTTTCGGCCATTTTGCCAAAATCCAGTTAGAGGGAAGTGAAATCAGGAAAAATAATGCTGGAGACTTTGTAAGATATGCACCTCCCAAGCTAAAACCGGCAAGCATTGCACAATCAAGCCTTAAAAATTTAAAAGCAATAAGTGAAAAAACAAATGTCCAAACTCCAAACATACAAAGCATCGAATCAACCAATGCCATGCGATCGAAAAACACAGTGTAGGGTGATATTGCATAGACAAAACTCGCTATAATCGCTACCCCCAACACTTTTTTATTGTCCGGGCTGAAGATAGATCTTAAATAAGCAGGAAAACTAATACCATCTTTCTTACCGGCCTTACTCTTAGAAGAAAATAATACCAAGGTAGACGAAAATATTCCAACCATTGTCACTAAACCTGCAAAAAGTGAAACAAGTCTGCCTGCGATCAACGGATCTTTAATGAATTTTTGAGATATTATCACAACCCACATAAAAAGAGGTTGCTTCCCATCAGAAAGCGGGATAAACCGGAGAGCCGGCTCGTTTCGCATTATCTGTGCCCAGCGGATATAAATAGCTTC